>JALVZH010000144.1:0-977 GCA_027022105.1 Bacteroidales bacterium
ATTATCTATAACAAAAACGATGAAGAGGTGTTTAATTTCGGAAAGCATAAAGGAAAAACCGTTGAGGAGGTTTTCAGAAAAGAGCCCTCTTATTATTCCTGGATTATGAATGCCGATTTTCCTTTATATACCAAAAAGCTGGTAACCAAAATTAAGTTACGCATGGCAGGGAAGGGGAACTGATTTGAGGTGTTTGGCGCTTGGTACCCGACTGTGTGAACAGGGTCTGTTATGTGCCCGTATGTCTTGAGTTAAAGATACTCTTTTTTTAGTAGTAGCCGGAAAATATTCTGGTTCTCAATATTCTATAATTCATTAAATGTTGAGACTCTAAACAAGTTTATTATGAGCTTATGTTTGAAAGCGTAGCAGGGGGCTTCTTATGCGGTAAACCATAAAAGTTGTATTTTTGTTTAAAATATGTAAAATAATCGATATGGTCAGATATATAGGATTTTACTTTTTCATGTTGTTTTTACCTTCTTTGCTGTTTGCTCAGGCAAAAAACGATTCCGTACAGGTTGATGTTAAGGTGCCTGAAGCCATTCAAATGTTAGATGCTAACAATGAACTGGGTAAAACGCAAAAATTAATTGTTGAGATAACTGAAAAGATTAAGTCGATAGATACTCAAAAGAACAATGATTCGGTTATCCGGAATTATACGGTTTATCTGAAAAATGAATATAAAGAGATAAAAGGGCTTCGTCCGCAATCGGTATCGAAATTTTATCTCGAAAATACATACAGAAGCTGGGTCGGTTATAAATCAATGGTAAATGCAGCTATTGATAACATCAGAAAAAAAATGTCGGTTTACGATGAAAATTTGAATTATTTGGATTTTGAGTTAAAAACCTGGATGTTAACTTTAAAGGAATTTAAGAGTAAAACCGATGTGCCCGATGAGTTGGTACAAAGGGTGAAAAAGATGGTGCGACAGATTTCGGGCCTGAAATCGGATATTGAAGCAAGGC
>JALVZH010000144.1:987-3249 GCA_027022105.1 Bacteroidales bacterium
TTATAAAAGAGAACAAACTTACCGATTTGCTTATCCTTACCGACAATGCATTGGATAAGATAAAAAACATGAAATCGCGCCTGCGTACAAACATTCTTGCCAAAAGCGCTCCTCCGTTATGGGAAATAAAGTTGAGAAAGGATGAAGTGTTTCCATTAAATACGCATTTTAAAAGTATCTGGAGGATTAATGAAAAGAGTTTTGTTATCTACTTTGAGCAAAGAGACTTTTGGGTAATTATTTTGATTTGGATTTTGGAGGTTCTGCTGTTTGTTTTTATTAAAACCAGATACAATAGCCTGCATTATAACCGGGAGAAGCCCGGTTTTATTAATGCAAATTTTGTGCTTAATGAAAAAAGGATTACATCTTTGTTGTTGATACTGCTTTCTACAACCATTGTAATACAGCAAACCATGCCGCTGACCCTTTCGGCTGTCTTAACGGTAGCTCTTCTTGCACTAACAGTTATTCTTATTACGAGATTTGCAGGTGAGCGGGGAAAACAGCAGGCGGAAGGTATCTTAATACTTTATGTTTTAAACGAGTTGGAAATTGTTTTCTGGTATTTTGACGATTTGTTAAGGTTGTACCTTGTTGCAGAAGCTGTTGCCGGTATGCTGCTTGCATATTATCTGCTCGGATTTAGATGGCAAAAAATCCCAAAAGACAATAATCCTCCGTTTTCCCGGAATATGGCATTTTTTTCGCGGATTGTTTATGCCCTTTTTATGGTTTCCATACTTGCCAATCTTTTCGGATATGTAAATTTTGCCGTATTAATGACGAAGGTGTCCGGCAGAATTCCCTCTATACTGATTATTATTTTTCTGCTTTACAGGATGCTGTCGGTATTAATATCCGCCGGATGTGAAGCGGGAAAATATCATAAATGGAATGTGGCCGGCTATTGTAGCAATATCGAGCGGAATCTTCTCAGGATTTTGAAACTTTCTGCCATTTTCTTTATTGCCGAATTTACTCTTGATATTTTGGAACTTTACCAACCGGTGGCCGATTGGGTCAAAGAAGCATGGTATTATAACATAGCCATAGGAACGGTTAATATTTCTCTCGACCGGATTACCGGAATGCTGCTAATTATTGCCGTATCTTATTTCATAGCTAATGTTTTCAAAGTGCTTTTTGAGAATTCGACATATGTAAGCAAAAACTTGTCAAAAGGGACGATGTTTGCCATAAATAAAACCATAGGTTACCTCATTATTATACTAGGTTACGTATTGGGATTTGCCTATGCTGGAATTGATCTCGGTAAATTTACGCTTCTTGCCGGTGCCCTTGGTGTGGGTATCGGTTTCGGGCTTCAAAACATTGTAAATAATTTTATTTCGGGATTGATTTTGCTTTATGAAAGGCCCATTGAAGTGGGTGATGTGATAACGGTGGGATCGTTGAAAGGTGAAGTTAAATCCATTGGCGTACGGGCAAGTAAAATACGTTCGTTCGACGGTGCCGAAGTTGTGGTGCCAAACGGTAATATTATCTCAAACGATTTGATAAACTGGACTTTATCCGATAGAAAACGAAGGTTGGAAATTAATGTTGGTGTCGATTACGGTACCGATCCCAATGAGGTTTTGAAAATACTGCTGATGGTGGCTGCCAAAAACGACAAGGTTCTGGTTGAACCGCAGCCAATGGCTCTGTTCGACGGCTTCGGAGAAAGCTCGTTAAATTTTCGTTTACTGGCCTGGGTACATTTTGATGTATCGCTGTCTGTCAAAAGCGAACTCTCCATTTCGGTTTATAATGCGCTTACTGAGGCCGGAATAGGTATTCCGTTTCCGCAAATGGATGTACATGTTAAAGAACATCTTACCGAAAAGCCCGAAGTAGTTATGCCCAAAGCACCGGATAATTCACCGGAAGTAATAAAAGAGGAAGAAAAGGCAGCATCGGATAAGGCTGATTCTAACACTGATATAGGTGATTCGTCGGAAGAGTCGGATGAATAAACGGAATGATAATAAAATACAAAGCAAAATATTATGAAAATAATCTGTATCGGAAGAAATTACGCGGATCATGCCAAAGAGTTGAATAATACCGTTCCTGAGAAACCGGTCTTTTTTATGAAACCCGATACCGCTTTGTTGCAAAAGAACAATCCTTTCTTTTATCCTGAATTTTCAAATGAGATACATTACGAAACCGAAATTGTATTGAAAATAAACCGCAACGGGCGGCATATCGACAAAAAGTTTGCCGGCAGGTATTTCGACCAAATAGGAATAGGCA
>JALVZH010000145.1 GCA_027022105.1 Bacteroidales bacterium
TTACTTTAAACAGGTTTCGGCCTTTTTCAAGCATTGTGGTATGCACTATTTCCGTTTTACCGGTTACCGCCAATATACTGAATGTAATCCGCATTGATTCAGTCACATCTGTTTCTATAGTCAGGAGTTTGTCGGCGGGAGTTGGGTAGGCTTTTATACGCGTAGAATTATCTTGTTTTTTCCACTCAAAAATGCCGTCGGGATTGGAACAGGAAACCCCGATGTTAAGGCTGTCAAGTATCATTCCCTGACTGTTCAGGGAAAAAACAACCTCATCACTATACCAACCTGCCGATTCTGCCATAAGTTTATAATCGCCCTCAGGTAAATTATCTATCAGATAGTTACCCTCAGAATCAGTATAGGTATATTTCAACAGTCTTTTATCGCTGCCCAAAAGAAGAATTTCCACATGTCGGACATCAAAATTCCTGCAACTGTCTTTAAGATAGACTTTCCCCGAAATGCTCCCGATTCCCGCGCCGGATACGGAAACAGGCACAAGATATATATTGGCATCATATATATTGGTATTCAAATCAAAATCAGCAGCTTTATTCCAGAACACGACATCCGGATAATAGGCGGGAGCATATTGATTATAAAGTTCCGAACCGGGGCCAAGCTCCACTTTTATGAGATAATCACCCTCCAGTTTGTCAACAAACCAGTAATAACCCAGTTTCCAGAATTCTCTTTTATCCACTTCATACCAGATGTTGTCTTTTTTCCGGTACAAATAGGCCGTAGCATAATTTGCACTGTCATCAGGCTCAATATTGATTGGGACATTACCTGCAAATACCTGTCCCCCGAACTGATAATAACCGGGCGTTTGAATTTCACGACAAAGCGTATCTATACAGAGACCGTAACTCTCTTTTACAATGGTAAGGCAAACGGTATAGGTACCCGAATCGGCAAAAACATGGACAGGATTTTCTTCCGTTGAAGAAGTGCCGTCGCCAAAGTCCCAGTAATAATAATCGGGCGACCCTTCCGAATTATTTGTAAAGAAAAACCGGTTTTTTTGGGATGATAAGGTGTCAAGCTCAAAAGTGAAATCCGCATTACATTCCTGAGGCAGCGAATCGCTTATATACACCGGCCGGATAATCGAATCGGTACAATCGTCTGTGGTGTCAATGGCAACAAGCAACACCTGATACAAACCCGTCTGAGGAAATTGATGTTGGGGATTTACTTCACCGGAAACACTTCCATCGCCAAAATCCCAATGATAATAATTTGCACCGGATGTCCGGTTAGTGAAATACACCAGGAACGGATTTTCATTATCAATGATATATTCAAAATCGGCAGTAACATCACAACCTATAGAACAAATTTCAAAATCAACATAATTTATTCCTGCGGGATTCTGAATATTCTTCTGGTGTATCTGTTGCCGGCAGTCGTATGTGTAAACAAAAATCACATCGGAACCGGAAGCATTCAGGCTGTCAACATAATAACCGTTTTGATTGGTATAAACAACATGGTTAACCAGCGAATCGAGCGTCTCAATGTACACTGCATGACCGGGGATGGGATATCCTGTTTCAAGAGAGGTAACCGACCCTTCAACGGTTATTACATCTTGCGCATGGATTCTTCCTGCAGAAACAATTAAAAATAAAAGAAACAGAGTTATAATCAGTTTGTTTTTCATATCACCAATCGTTAAAAATCAAAACAAATACCTGCACTAATTCCCATTGAATAAGGCAAAACTTTGTCTCCCGACTCATAAATATTATCCATATACTTTGTAAACCTCGGATTTAATTCCAGCGAAATCCGGTTCTTTAAATAATAATTTATCCTCATTGCAAAGATATATTGAAAATTATAAATACTTCTTTGCGGTGTTTGCCGTGTGATTCCGAGCAATTTATATTCAGGATTATTTATGGTTACCTCAGGAATTTCTTCCGAGAGAAGTTTGCTGAAAATAAGTCCCGCTTCCATCGCAACGGCTAAGTTGCCCCGTTGATAAAACCGGTAACCTGCCGTAAGCGGAATATTCAGATAGTGATACCGGAAAACCGGATAAACCATTTCAACATGTGCGATGCTGTCGTAAACCGTTGTTTTTTGGGTTTTAAATGTAATTTCTTCGGGATTTGCAGGGTTAACTTCAAAAGAGAGCACCTTATAATAATAGCCGACACTGTCGAGACTTTCATAATCCACTGAATAAACAGCTTCTTCCTGCCGGAACTGATAATCAATTCCTGAAACCACATAAAACCTGTTTCTTTTCAGTCCGATTCCGGTTCCCACCGACCAGCCCGGCATATCTTTCGATTGCGGATAGTAGTCCATATAAGCGGAAGCATGTAAATCGGTCCAAATATGAAATTGTACGTGTTTTTTCATGTAGCCGGACAACAGATTGTCAAAATCGGGTTGCGGCTTCAGTGCTGCATTATAACCAAGGTCAAAACGAAGTGAGCGGCTTTGGATTCCTGATATTCCGCTGTTGTTTTCATTCAACACATTGTATTCCCTTTGCACAACATTATTTTCTTTTGTACTCTCCCCTGCTCCTTTATTAATAATATTCGTATAATTATTTTTTACGGTAAAATCTTCTTTAACCGGTTCACTAACTTTATTTTCGACTTCATTTTGAATTTTATCATCATCAACAGGCTTATTTATTTCCGGTTCATAAACAGTGTTATTATCAGTTGTTTCCGTATTCCGTTTCATTTTCCCGTTATCAACCCTTTTACCGGGAAGCAGGGTTATTTCATCCTTTGTAACGGATTCATTCTCAATATCATTATGTCTGAAAATAAAATAAGCTCCCGTAAGGATTAATAAAAGCAAGCCCGCAACCAGAAACCCGTATCTGTACAGAAGGAACCGCTTTTTACCAAAATGCTCTTTCTCTACATTTTCCCATACCTGCGGAGAAGGAACCACCTCATAATCATCGAGATTATCCTTAAACAAATCATCAATGGGATCTTTATATTTCATAATTTGCAATTTTTTTAACGTTCATCATCTTTTCAATGGCACTTTTCAACTTCTTTCTTGCTTTCATAAGTTGGGTTTTCGAGGTATTCCGACTGATTCCCAAGAGTTTTGCTATCTCAATATGCGTCATGCCTTCAAAAACATACAGGTTAAAAACCATTTTATACCCTTCGGGAAGTTCATTAATCATTTTCATCAGTTCTTCTTTGGGAATATTCAGTTCACGGAAATCATCCTCGGCAGAATTATCACTTTCACCGGATTCCAGTCTGTTGTCGGAAATCTCAAGCTCATTTTCATAATAACGTTTGTGTTTGTGGTAATGGTTTATTGCCGTATTAACCATCACTCTTCTTATCCAGCCGTCGAAGGAGCCTTTGTGTCCGTATGTCCCTATATTTTTAAACACTCTTATAAAACCTTCCTGAAGAATATCTTCCGCATCTTCACGTGATTTACCGTACCTCATGCAAACACCCAGCATTTTCGGGGCGTAAAAGTTGTAAAGCTCACTAAACGCACGCTTTTTCCCCTTAATACATCCCCTGATAAGTATTTCTTTCTCCTTTTCTGTCATTGTTGTTTTCCTGCTTAGTACGACAGGTACTTTTAAGAAAGGTTGTCCGGTGGTTTTAATTTTTGAAGTTCAAAGGTTCAGAGGTTTCAGGTTGCCGTAGGGCTATGCAAATGCTGACCTTTTCGGTCGCCGGGGGTATGCAGGTGGAGACCTGAAAGGTCGGAAACAAAGCTTAAACGCGTGAAAATAAGCAATAAGCAATGCTCAATCAGCCTGCGGCGGACACGTACTCAATGAGCAAATGGGGTGGCAAACCAACATACACTACACCCGGCAATTCGGAGAGCGCCGCCCGAGGCGGATTGGAACATAACAAAACCGGTGAAAATGTTGTATTAATTTTTTTCAGAATTTTCTCAACCTGACGGAGGCTTTACCCACGAGTCAGCGTTCAATCCGTCAGGTTTTTTAGGGCAGGCGCGCCCGATGAATCTCCGAATGTTTTTCGTACCGTATGTTGAATTGGAAAAGAAGCACGAGGGGAGATTCTTCGGCATTCTTCCCCACATGGCCGGCCTGATGATACCTCTGAATTATGAGGAGTTAGTAGTGTGAGTTGGGTGTCACAAGCGTGAGTTTCCCACTCCGCCTGAGGCGGATTAAAACCAAACTTTTTTCTTATTTCTTAATTTCCATTGGAATAATCCGGCAAAATACTGAATCTTATCCGGTTTATCTCTATTCTTCCTTCAACTTTTCAACCAGTTCGGGTAAAACGGATCCCGCTTTTCCCTGCAAAAAGATATCGGTAACGGAATGGGTATAATTGGAAGGTTCGGTATTTACTTCTATAATTTTAGCACCCGATTGTTTGGCAATAACCGGAATCTGGCTTGCAGGCATTATTTCACCGGTGGTACCGATAACCAAAAAAACATCGGCTTTCCTTGCCGCTTCCAGCGAAGCTTCATAAGCAGCGGGGGGAATCCCTTCGCCGAAAAAGATGAAATCGGGTTTTACAAGTCCGTTACAATTGTCGCACCGTACCGGAAGTTTGTTAAAATCAATTTCCTGCATGGTAAAATGCTTTCCACAATTCATACAAACCAACGAATGCGAGTTACCGTGAAACTCATATACCGTTGTGTTTCCGGCTTCCTGGTGCAGATTATCAATATTTTGGGTAATCACATTTTTCAGATAACCCATCTGTTCCATTTGAGCCAGGGCGATATGCCCTTTGTTGGGTTTGGCTTTCCCGAAAAAGTCGTAAAATATCTCTTTAATCACTTTCCACGACTCCAGAGGATTTGTTTTGAAATAATCAATATCCAACACAATGGGATTATAACGGCTCCAAAGCCCTTCGGGTCCGCGAAAGGGCGGAATACCGCTTTCGACAGATATACCGGCGCCCGTAAAGGCCGTTGTATAAGACGACTTTTTCAACAGTTCTGCAGCCTTATCCAATGATGTTTCCGGCATAATTAATAAGGGATTTTGTTTTCAGATTCATTCCAACGCTCGAATATCTTTACCGCCTCCTCGCGCATCATCTGCAATGAGGGAATGGAACGTTCTTCTTTGGGCAAAGAAAATTCTTTGTAAATAAACGAGTCGTCAAAATCGGCTTTGGCTGCATCATCCTTGGTAGCAGCATAATAGAGTTTGTCGAGACGCGCCCAGTAAATAGCACCGAGACACATGGGACAGGGTTCGCAACTGGAATATATTTCACATCCCGAAAGATCAAAAGTATTAAGGTTTTTGGCAGCTTCGCGTATGGCTACAATCTCGGCATGAGCTGTAGGATCGTTATGTACGGTAACCTTGTTTCCGCCCTTACCGATAATTTTCCCGTCTTTTACAACCACGGCACCAAACGGCCCCCCGGCTGCATTTTCTATATTCTCCTCTGCAAGGCGCAGTGCTTCCCGCATAAATGCCTTTTTCTCTTCCATGGCCATTATTTTTTCGATAAAGATACAAAAATCAGCGTAAAAAAGGCTGCATTAAAAATTCCTGCAAATCCGGAACCTTTAAAACAGCCCTTTCAACACGGAAAACAACACAAGCTATTTCTGCTGTGCTCCCACATCCTGGGTATCCATGGCTATGGCCGATTTTTCAACCGTCATCTTAACGGAATTACCTACTTCCAACACAACGGTTTTATCTTTAACCTCGGTAATTTTTCCATGAATACCACCGATGGTAACCACTTTCTGGCCCTTTTGCAGGCTCTCCCTGAATTTCTTTTGCGCTTTGTTTTTCTTTGTCTGCGGCAGAATAAAGAAAAAGTAAAAAACAATAAGGATTAAAAACAGAGGTAATAACGAACCCCATACACTTTGTCCTTCTGCAGCTTCTTGGAGTAATAAAAATAATACTTTCATTCTTAAATAATTTTATTTGATTTGTATATAAACTTGTTTGTGTCTAATTAATCTCTCTCAGGCATTACAACGTTTGCCTTAATTCTCAAAACGGTTCTGTTGGGTTGGGTGTTGGCCAAAATGGTAACCGACTTATTCTGGAACCCGCGCTTATGGGTGCTGTCGAAAGTTACCTTGATAACGCCCTCTTCACCGGGTTTTACCGGTTTGCGCGGATATTCTCCCACCGTACAACCGCAACTTGTGGAAACACGTGTGATTAACAGGTCGGCAGTACCGGTATTTTTAAATTTAAAGCTGTAATGCCCCTTTTCTCCCTGAATCATTTTACCGAAATCGTGTACGGTCTCCTCAAAAGTCATCACGGGAAGGTCTTTCTTTTCGTTGACAACATTTTTATTTGTTGCACTTTCCGGATTGTGTACCACACCGGCATCAACCTTTTTGTTGTTGTTTTTACATCCGGTAAAAACAATTGTTCCCATAATTAATGCCAATAACAAAATGCGTTTCATTTTTTTATTTTTATCCGTTTACAAAATTACTTATTTCCTCTGAAAATTGCCACCGAACCTTTATAAACCGCTTTTTTGGTTTTAAACCCGTGGCATTTAAGTACATAAAAGTAAGTGCCGTCGGGCAGATTTCCTCCGTCCCAGTCGTTTTGATAGTTGCTCGACTTATATACCACCCTGCCATAGCGATTGAACACCACCAATTCGGAACCTTCGTAAAAAACATTAATAGGTTTGTAATTGTCATACTCTGCCGAAATGCTTTTGGTTCCGCCCTGATTTCCACCGCCCGATGTACTGCCCTGCTCCGAAATAATAAAGGTATCGTTAATTCCGTCGCCGTTTGGTGTAAATACATTGGGAATAAGCAGATTAACCGGCAACACATCTATAAATGCAGTATAAACGGTATCACATCCCTGTTGGTTATACACCGTTAAATAGACCGTATATGTATCGGCGCTATCACCCCGGAATGTATAATCAAGTTCAGGCATGGAATAAGAATTATCGTCTTTGTCGAACTCCCAAAAACTGTTGGTCACCTGAACGGAATCTTCCGAATGGTTAATAAAACTGAAATGTCCGTGGGGATTTTCAAGATAAAGGGTATCGGGGTCGGCTACAATTTCAATATCCGGATTGTAATATGCTTTTGTATAAAAGGTATCCACAGTTGAACAGCCGTAGTTGTCTTTTACCGTAATAATATAATTTTGATAAGCTTTTAAACCCATTGCCAGGGAAGAATCGCCGGGTGCAATCTGAATGGGATGTACATCCCAAAAATAGTGGTACTCATCGGGCGGATAGGCATCGCCTGCCATGGCTTTTACCTGTGCCGTATTGCCGTTGTCCTCATCGCCGTTGGTGCAGGTCAGTTGCAATTGCTCGAAAGTAACCTTAATTTCGGGACGGACATCCACATGGTAAGGTTCGGAAACACAAGTATCGTGGTTAACCGTATCTATCACCGTTACGGTAAAGTCGGTGGGTTCGGTTATTTTTACGACAATATTTGATGTGGTATCTCCCGTAGGACTCCAGTAATAGGTAACTCCGGGCTGTTCGAGTACGCTTAACTCAAAAAAATTGTCGTAACAAACCGGCGGAGGGGTGTCAATGGAAATTTCGCAAATAACCTGTGCTCCTGAAGGCTTTATGATAAACAAAACACCCAGCATTATTACCGGTAAAAATATTTTTTTAATACTCTTTTTATCCATTAAACCGCAAGAATTTTTAACCCTTTTTCAGGCTGACAAATGTACACTATTTTTTTGCAACACAAACCGTCTCATTTCATTTGAATATCAAAGTTGAAAATATGACAACCCTCAGGGCATTAATGATACCGGTTGCCTTTTATAACGGAATATTATACAGGATATTTTGCATATAATTTTCAATCTTTAGTTTTATTCCGGCAAATGCGTTCTTCTTTATGTAGAAGGCATAAAGAGGTACGATAATCCGTTAAATCCGCTTAATTCGATGACAAAAAATCATTGACTTACACGGATTATCCGGATTAAATCCCGCCATCCGTTAATTTAACTCATTAACGTTACGCTTTAATAATTGAAGTCGTTTAAAGTTAACGCAATGACAATGAATATAAAATACTGGAAATCAGTTAAAGGAAGGATTTTTCGGAAACTTCTGCCACATGAAATAATCGTGACCCAGTTTTTTCACCAGATTTTTCCACAATTTATCCGGTTCCGACAAAAAGATATTCTCGCCCGATGTTTGTGTAATGGCCCACGAATTTCGTTTCATCTCCGATTCAAGCTGCCCGGCACCCCAACCCGAATATCCTGCAAAAAACCTTATTTTATCGGGCGTTATAAGATTCAACGATATCATCTCTTTTATATCGTCCATATTGCCACCCCAGTAAAGCCCTTTTATAATCTCCTGCGAATCGCCTATCTGATCGCCCAGCCGGTGCAAAATAAACAAGCGGTTGGCTTCAACAGGGCCTCCGAGATAGATTTGTGCGTCAAACTCGGGAAAGTCGGGCAAAAGATCATTAAAACGGGTATCAACAGCTTTATTGACAATCAGTCCGAAAGAGCCTTCGGAATTGTGTTCGATTAACAACACCACCGATCTGCCGAAATAAAAGTCGCCCATCAGCGGCTCCGAGAGCAGCACCCTGCCCCTTGCCGGTTTCAGGTTGTTCGACTTAATTTGTACAAATCGATTGATGTTTGTCATTTTTCTGCCGTTTTTACTTTATTTTTGACACCGGTTTTAAAAAATCAAAAAACATACCAAACATTGAAAAGAGCAGCAAGGCAAAAAGATTTTGACAGTTTCAGAAGAAAATATCAGCACTTTTCTTTTTCCGATTACCGGTACTCCGTAAAAAATAACGGGATTGAGCTTAAATTCTTATTTGAAATCCCGGGATTGTGCACTTTTGAACCCACAATGTTTTTCCGGCAACCTGGATTGGGCCTTTTTGATACAACCAATACCGAAATGCTGGACAATTTTGCCTTTCATATCGGTATGACAGAACTGATCAGTTACTGGAAAACCACCTGTTCGCCGAATGTTCACATTACGAAACATTCACTCGACAGCGAACAGATTAATTGGTGGAAAAAGCTCTATTTTAATGGATTGGGTGAGTTTTTCTATCTCAATTCCATCAATACGGATATTCACAACTTTATGAATATTACTTCGGAAGGCACTGAAATTAAACCCGTTGGTATAGATACTGACAAAAGTCGGATTTTGGTACCTGTAGGCGGCGGGAAAGATTCTGCCGTTACACTTGAAGTATTGAAATTGCTCTCCGGTTATTCATTGGTTCCGTTTGCCGTTAATCCGCGTGAAGCGGTAGTCCGTACCATCGAAATTTCCGGATACACTATGGAAAACAGTCTTGTTGTGCTTCGCACGCTGGATAAGAATATGCTCGATCTCAATACAAAAGGGTTCCTGAACGGACATACTCCCTTTTCGGCACTGCTTGCTTTTGTTTCATCGTTTACGGCGGCTCTTACGGGAACAGGTTACATTGCCCTTTCCAACGAAAACAGCGCCAACGAAAGTACGGTTCCAGGCACCAAAATAAACCACCAGTATTCCAAATCTTTTGAATTTGAACAGGATTTTTACAGTTATCTGAAAAAGCACATAACTCCTGACATACACTATTTCAGTTTCTTACGACCGCTCAACGAACTGCAAATCGCTTCTCTTTTTGCCCGTTTCAAGCAGCACCATTTAAGTTTCAGAAGTTGTAATGTCGGCAGCAAAACCGACAGTTGGTGCGGAAAATGCCCCAAATGCCTTTTTACGGCCATTATCTTCTCCCCTTTCTTAAAACAGGAAGAAATCAGAGCTATTTTCAGAAAAGATATTTTTTCGGACAGGCAACTAAAACCCGTTTTGGACGAACTGACGGGAACCGCCGAAATAAAGCCTTTTGAATGCGTGGGAACTCCCGATGAGGTGAATATTGCCTTAAATAAAACGTTTGGTAAAACGGCTGCCCTGCCGCCCCTGTTGCACAATTATCCCGTTAAAACAGCAGGCATCGATGATGCTTTTGACCGTCTGTTGCACAATATCCACAACGAACACAACGTTCCCGAAGAACTGTTAATCCATTTAAAAAAGGTGCTGAATGCGTGATTTGGTATTATCAAAATTAAACGGTGCCGGCAAGGTGCTGATACTCGGCTTCGGACGTGAGGGACGTTCCACCTTTAAATGGTTCCGTGAAATGCTGCCCGAAATCAGGCTTGCCATTGCCGACAAAAACAGGGCAATTGCCGGTGAATTTTCAAACGGTGAAAATAAACCGGTGCTTCATCTTGGCGATGATTATACAGGTGCCTTAAGCAATTACGATGTAATCATTAAATCGCCCGGAATACGCATTCCCGACACCTGCTTTGAAAAACGAACCGTGCTTTCGCAAACATCGCTGTTTTTGGAAAGATACAGCCGGCAAATCATCGGAATAACCGGCACAAAAGGCAAAAGCACAACGGCTTCGCTAACGGCACACATCCTGAAAAAGAGCGGCACCCCTACCCTGCTC
>JALVZH010000146.1:0-716 GCA_027022105.1 Bacteroidales bacterium
CAGCTGTTCTGCTTTCCATAGTAAGTGTTGGGGCTCAGAATATTGCTAAAATGGCTCCGCAAATTGTTATTGTTAACCTGGGAAAGAAAAACCCTACGTTTGACGAAACGATTTATCCCCATTTGAAGTTTTTTTATACGCCTGGAATCGAGGCGATGATATCGGATGAAAAGGAAATCAACAGAGATTTTTCTATTTCGGGTGAGCCCGAATTTCTTGTGAATGCATTTAACCGGCATCATATCAGACAAAACGGATTTATGCTGTTCGATAAAAACGGAATTTGTTATGCCGAAGGAGATGACTTTTTTGAGAAGACCGATATCGGCGAGGCTTCATGTTCCAATGGCAAAACACTTGCCGAAAACCTGAAAAACATTGTAAAAAAAGGAAAAACAGCAAAGGTTTCCCAATCTCCTGTTCTCTGGGATAAAGGAAATAAGCATTTAAAGGTGGGGTTCAGCAATACCGATATAGTTAAAAGTCAATTCTTAACCGGACATCCTTTTCCTGATGATGTTAAAGTACAAACTCCCGAAGGAAAGGAGGTGATGCTCGAAGAGGTGATAAAAGGCAAACCCACCATGGTTGTATTCATGTATATTCCTCCGGAAGGAAATCTGGAAACACTGGTAAAATATTACAAAGGAAAAGACCCCAAACCTTCAAAAGCAATCCAAAAGAAATATGCCAATAATGTCTTGTATCTCTCTATG
>JALVZH010000146.1:726-10464 GCA_027022105.1 Bacteroidales bacterium
TCTTTTTTGTTTTTATCGCTACGGCAACCATTCATGCCCAACAATTAGATGGATTTAAAGAAATTCATATTGACAAAACCATAACCGGTGTTCAACCCATGACAGGAATTGTATTTTGGAGGGGCTCGTACACCGATACCGATGCAATTTCACTGGAGTTTTCCTATATGCTTTATAATCAGGTTGTATCGGACAGCGGGGTTTATAATTGGGATAAAGTTGAGCAATATCTCGACGACATTGCTTCGCGAGGTCATCAGGCGGTATTCAGGTTTCGATATACCTATGTGGGCAAACATACTTCCGTGCCCGATTATATTAAAAACCGTCCCGACTATTCTGAAACCGTAGGCACTTCCGAAGGACAAACCACCTGGTTTCCCGACTGGAGTTGCGAAGAGTTAAAACGGTTCACCCTTGAGTTTTATACCAAATTTGCCCAACGGTACGACCACGACCCGAGACTGGCATTTTTGGAAACAGGTTTCGGGTTGTGGGCCGAATACCATATTTACGACGGGCCTTTTATTTTGGGTCAGACCTTTCCCGATATTGATTTTCAGGAAGCCTTTTTCCGCCACATGGACACCACTTTTACCGAAACACCTTTTATGGTTTCCATTGATGCTGCATCCATAGCATCCGACCCGCCCTATACACCTTTTTACCAACATCCCGACCTGTTGGATATTGATTTCGGTCTTTTCGACGATTCGTTTATGCACGACACTTTTGGCGAACCCGGCGAATACAACACCGAAAGCTGGAATTTTTTCGACAGAAACCGCTACCTTGTCGCACCGGCAGGCGGCGAATTCAGCTACTATTCCGATTACGACCAGCGCCATGTACTGGATTATCCCGACGGCCCTTACGGACATCCGTTTGAATATTTTGCCGGTCAGTTTCATATTACATTCATCATCGGTGCCGACCAGCCCGAGTACCAAACCATGCAACGGATAAAGGAGGCGGGTATGGCCGCCGGTTACAAATTCAAAATCAGCTCTTTTTTAAGCAAACCCGATTCGTCGGTTGTTACCGTTAAAAATGTGGGAGTAGCACCTTTTTATTACGATGCTTACGTAACCGTTGACGGAACACGGTCGCCGGTATCGCTTAAACTGCTTGCGCCGGGCGATTCCCTAATTTGTCCCGTATCGGCAGGTGGCGACAACCCTCAGCTTGCCATAACATCCGACCGCCTTGTGGAAGGACAGGAAATAGAGTATCTCGGAACGGAAAATTATTTAAATGTCAATGAAACGGATGCCCCCGCAAAAGAGGAATTCACCGTATATCCGAATCCCGCAAGAAGTAACGGCAGTGTTTTTATCCTTTCCGAAAACAGTGTTATTAAACAAATCGCACTCTACACTTCAAACGGCCGGTTGCTGTTGAACAGAGAGATAAACACATCCCGCTACCGGCTTGGTTTACAAAATGTTAAAAAAGGAGTGTATTTCCTGAACATTATGAATGAAAAAGGAAAAAGCATTACCCGTAAACTAATGGTATTTTAAATGGAAGAACCTGTGGTGCCTTTGAACAATAAAATGAAACAGATGAAAAACAGGTATATTTATTTTGCAATTGCGGCTCTTTTTTTGCTGATGAACGGTTGCGATTGCGGATGCAACGACCCTTCCAAAGCACTCCGTTTTAACAACGGAAAACTCTGGCTCGAAATAGATACTTTAATGCAAATGAGAATAACCGATGAACGGCAAACCGCTCTTCTCGATTCGGCCTATTTCCCGTCGGAATACCTTGTTACCCGCCACCGTCAACTGACATATTTTCACAGAACATACGATACGCTGTTTCCCGTATCCGATTCAATAGGAAAAGGTGAAAGAATGATTATTAAAGGAACCTGCCGCAACGGTAGGGATAAAATTGAAAAAATTGTTACACTGACGAGGTACGACAATTTTAAAGATATGGTGGTTTTTAATACCCGTTTTGTAAACAAAGGCAATGAGAAAACCGTAACAAAATGGGTGAGCAACAGATATACAATAGATTACGACGGTTCCGATACCCTTATGTGGTCGTTTCAGGGAGGCACAACAATGGATCGTGACGATTGGATACGGCCTGTTTCCAACGGCTTTTACCGTGAGAATTATCTCGGGATGACCAGTTCCGATTACGGCGGGGGAATTCCGGTTACCGATGTCTGGCGCAGGGATGCAGGGGTGGCCATTGGCCATCTGAATATGTTTCCACTGCGGCTTTCGCTTCCCGTTGAATCGGACAATGAAACGGGCGGCGTTCAAATCGGTATTGAAAAAGCATTTGAGGAGCCGCTGGTTTTTGCCAAAAACGATACCTTGGAACTGCCGCAAACATTTGTTATGACCCATACGGGCGATTGTTTTGTTTCGTTACATCAATTTTCGGAGATAATGCAGAAAAAAGGCATCCGGTTTCCCGAACCCGAACCTGCGGCTTTCGAACCGGTATGGTGCGCCTGGGGCTACGAACGTAATGTGACCCTGAAAGAGATTACCGGAACTCTTCCCAAAGTAAAAGAACTGGGATTTAAGTGGGCGGTTATCGACGACGGATACCAACAGGCCGAAGGCGACTGGGATGTAAACAAAACCAAACTTCCGGGCGGTAGCAAACAGATGAAAGCGTTGACGGATAAAATTCATTCGTACGGACTGAAAGCCAAATTGTGGTACGCACCGCTGGCGGTTGACCCTTGCACAAAACTGTTGAAGAAAAACCCTGACGTTCTGCTGTTTAACATTGATTGGTCGCCCCGGTACATTACCTGGTGGGACAGCTACTACATGAGCCCTGCCTATGAAAAAACCCGTACAATAACTGCGGGCAACATTCGTATGTTTCTTCACGACTGGGGATTCGACGGGCTGAAGCTGGACGGCCAGCATATGAACGCCGTTCCGCCCGATTACAATCCGGATCACAACCTGGAATACCCCGAACAGGCCTGTGAACAGTTGCCGGATTTTTTCAGGATGATTTACGACACCGCCAGAGCCATTAAGCCCCATGCGGTGGTCGAACATTGTCCCTGCGGCACCTGTATGTCGTTTTACAACATGCAAACAACAAACCAAACGGTAAGTTCCGACCCGCTGAGCAGTTGGCAAATAAGATTGAAAGGTAAGGTTTACAAAGCTTTGTTGGGAAAAACCGCTTACTATGGCGATCATGTGGAGCTGAGTGACGGCGGAACCGATTTTGCCTCAACAGTAGGTATCGGAGGGGTTCCGGGCAGTAAATTTACCTGGCCGAAGGACAACCCCACAGCATCCCAATCGTTTTTGTTAACCCCTGAAAAGGAAAAAATCTGGAAAAAATGGCTGGATATTTATTACCGTACCATACTTTCCAAAGGCAATTATCTCGGGCAGGTTTATGATATCGGTTTCGACAAACCGGAAGGACACCTTATTGCCAAAGGCGATACGCTCTATTATGCTTTTTATGCGAAACACTGGAAAGGAAAAATCCAATTGAAAGGATTGTCCGCCAATGTTAGCTACACCGTTACGGATTATGAAAACAATAAAAATCTCGGCAAGGTCAGCCGTGGAAACAATACTTTGAACTGTGAGTTTGAAAAACATCTGCTTCTTATGGCCGTGCCTGTTGAGGGTGATAAATAGGCTCTGCTTGTTTTCTTCGGAACAGTTTGTTAACAAGTGGTATGTTATAAAAGCAAGACTTCCGGAAACAGTAATAACATTACAATTTTGCTTATGATGTCCGGTAATTTTTTAAGGGAAAATACATCAGATAGGATTAATCTTTAAAAATAAAATATACCGCTAATACCAAAAAGATAAAACCGATAAAATCATTTAAGCGGAATGTTTCGTTTTTAAACATTATTCTGGAAAAAGCAAAAAAGACGCTGAGCGTGATTACTTCCTGTATTACTTTTAATTGTGTTAAGGAAAAAGGACCTCCGTTTTCGGCAAATCCGATTCTGTTTGCAGGAACCTGAAAAAGATATTCGAAAAATGCAAGTCCCCAACTCATTACAATAATTGTAAAAAGTCCGAGATTGGTAAACCATCCTATTTCTTTGAACTTCAGGTGACCATACCATGCAAAAGTCATAAATGTGTTCGATATGATCAAAAGCACTATGGTATAAAACCCCTTCATCTCATTTCATTCCAAATATTTAACTTAACTTTTTGTTTTATTGCTTCTTCAATTGTTATCATAATTAACAAATCCAAAAAACAGTATCATGTCAATTGAATTAATTACAGTAACTATTGTACAAAAGTATTAATTATTAAGTGGAAAAAGCAAACATCTAATCTAAATAAATATTAAATATACATCAATATTATTTTGTTAACTTTTAACAGTTATAAAGAAAATAACAGAATGGTATTTCTTTCTTTGAGAGTTATTTTGTCAGAATTTGAATAATATGAAAAGCAGGATATTTTGATTATTTATTAAAGTTGTTTAAAGTTAACGTGATGACAATGAGTATAAAATATTGAAAACCAGAAAATGAATTCCATTATTCCCCTCCTTGGAGGGGTAGGGGTGGGTTTATTAAAAAAAAGACATTCACTTTTCTGGTTTTCAATATTTTATAATTAATCTAATAATGAGACTTTAAACAAGTTTATTAAATAAAAATTTACCTGACTTCATAAAGAGACCTTTTTCATTAAAAATCCGGTAAAAATAGATACCCTTTTTTCTCAGGTACAGGTTAATTATTTGGTTTGCTTCTATTTGCTTTGAACAAACATTCTGACCGGAAATATTGGTAATCATCAGATAAAAGCTCATATCATTATCACTTTTAACGGTTAATGTGTTTTGCCGGACAATAACCCGGGGCCGGGGTTTGGAGTTTTGATTGTCAACAAATGAGGCATTTTCTTCTGCTAACCATAAGGTTGCATTCATTATAAGCCGTTCGTGGTTACCGTTGGCATCTTCTATCCAACCGTCATACAAACGATCGCCGCTGTCCCCTGTTCCGTCATCTGCCGGAGAGCTGTCGCCAAGCGCTACTACTTTTCCCTGTCCGAACGTTGCATAAGCGCACATAACACCTTTTGTTCCCGAATTGGAAAATCCTTCACGATATATGACTGCATTAACAGAGAGGTTGTCGGAACGGTTTAATGTCATGGAGGTGCCTCCGTAAAACTCAACACTTGTAACATTTCCATAAGTTCCGTGTAACAACGGGTCATTGGGCTGGTTAGGAATATTTCGGGTGGTTTCCGTAAAAAACTCATAATCGAATGTGATTCCGAACGGATTGCTTTCAACCGAATTGTTACGCATTAAATCGTTCCATATTTCGGGAGAATCGTGTCCGTCGCCGTTTCTGTCGGAATTGTCGTGGTCGGAAACCATGAAGAGCCCCCCTCCGTTTTTAACAAAACGGATGATCGCTGTTTTTTCAGAATTTGTAAACAAAATATTGGGTTCACAAACCACAAAAACCTTATAATTTGACAAATCTTGCGGATTACTGCTGTTTCCGTAAGTGATTTTGCCGTTGTAGGGTAAAGTTTCTACCTGAAATCCCGACTGAACGGCATCGATACCCCAAGCGGATATTCCTCCTTTCCAGTAATTTTGACCTGTTGAGGATGTAATACCCGATTGAGAAGGGGTAGGGATCTTTTGTGCATTTGCCTCATTACCGCCGGGTTCCGGATACGGATTATAGTCGAGATTAAATTTATCGGCATCAATAACCCAATCTGCATTACCTGCCGTTTCGGCTTTTGAGGCATCGAATAAAATTTTAGTTTGCCCCAATGCTGTTGCTAAATACGTAAAAAGTAAAATTGTAAGGATATGTTTCAAATCGTTTTATTTTATAATTATCTTTTTTTGAATGTTTTTCCGTCCGGTTTTTAAGGTAACGATATAAATCCCCTTGCCAAAATCACTCAAATTAATTGTTTCCATAACGGAAGCAATCTTTTTTCTGAATAATTGATGTCCCGCTACATCCGAAATGAACATTTCAGAATTTAAAAGATCGCCTGATATCTGCATGTTAAAAATACCATTGGACGGATTGGGGTAAACGGAAACATTTTCCTCCGGTTTTTCCGCCAGCCCGGAAGTGGGCATATGGAGGTTTATAGTCTCAACAACACTTCCGTCGGGTCGTATGGCAGTCAAAACGGCATTGTCTCCCTGAATTTGCAACTTCATAAAATGATAGGTTTTTTCGGCATAAACAATAACACCACCCGAAGTATGCGACGGGGTGTATAAAGGCGCTCCGCCCCCACCCAGTGTAAAATGGTGCACGCTGTCAACTTCGCAATGGGCGTAATAATGATTGTGCCCTCCAAAAACGGCTTTAACATTGTTTTGGATACAAAGCGGTTGTATGTTTTGCTGAACATCAGTATTGTTTCCATGTTCCCTTAATGAAGTGTATTTGGCAGACCAGCCGGGTTCGTGCAGCAATATGAATTTCCAGGTTTTACATGAATTTGCCAGGTCGTTTTGCAACCACATTAACTGGGCAGAGCTAAGTCTGGCCGGATCATAGCTTCCGTTGTCGTACTGGTCAACAACGGCAATATGCACCGGGCCGTAATCAATACTCTGGTACATGTCGTCGCCGTTGGTTGAGTTACTTGCAAAATCATAGGGCCAGTATTTATAAAAAACCGTAGCATATCCATTATAGTAATTGGCATCATAATTTTCGTGATTGCCACGGGCTATAATAAACGGCACCATGGATTTTAAGGTTTCGTTGTTGGAATATGCGGTGTTAAAGAACTGATTCTGCCAATCGCTTTCGGTTCTTCCGTGCTTCACACAATCACCCGTAATCAAACAAAAGGTTTGTGAGGCAGGATCGTTATTTATTTCAGTTAAAATACGTCCGGTCACAGTATTTTGTACTTCCGGATGAGACCTTGTGTCACCATAAATATAAAAAGTAACGTCCCCGGCATTTGCCTCGGGTGCGGTGATAAAACTACCCGTTTTGACAGTGTTGCCAATTTCAACTTTGTAGTAATATTTTTGTCCCGGATCCAATCCCTGTATGGTATATTTAAACTGATGATCGGTTCCGTATTCGGATACAACCGACGAATCGCCGTAATACAGGGTAGTCCCCCAGTAAATGACGGAAGTACCGGATGTATTGGTTTGCCACATAACAGTCATTTCACTGTTATTTCCGGGATACAATAAATAGGGGCCTTTGATGACATTCTGTGAAATGGCCGTAATACTGAGAAATAATGATAAAACAATTAAAATCTTTTTCATAATACCCGATTTTTTTGGATAAAAATACAAAATATGTCAGAATAAAAATACAGAGACTTTAAAAAGTCAGTTATCTGGAAAATGCAGCTCTCCGTACAAGTCGAAATAATCGGCTTTGGTGATTTTTATGTTATAAAAAGAGCCGGGTTTCAGGTTGTTGTTTTTTACCGGAACCAATACCTCGTTGTCCACTTCGGGTGAATCGAACTGCGTGCGTCCGGTATAATAATCGCCCTCTTTTTTATCAATGAGCACTTTAAAGGTTTTACCCTCTTTATCCCTGTTCAATTCCATTGATATCGCTTCTTGCAATGACATAAGGCGTTCCATCCTCTCTTGTTTCACTTCCTCGGGGACATCATCTTTCAAATCATAAGCTGCCGTGTCCTCTTCGGGTGAATAGGTAAAAACACCGAGCCTTTCAAAACGGCTTTCCTTAACAAAATCAAGTAATTCGTTGAATTCCTCTTCCGTTTCGCCGGGAAAACCTACAATGAAAGTTGTCCTGAAAGCAACACCCGGCACCTCTTTACGAATACGCTGCACAAAAGTACGGGTTTTGTCGCCGTCCAAACCACGCTTCATAGCATGCAAAATCCTGCTGTTGATGTGTTGAAGCGGAATGTCGAGATAGCGGCAAACTTTGGGATTGCTGTCCATAACTTTTGTGAGCGCCCAGGGGAATCCGGCCGGATAGGCATAGTGCAACCGTATCCATTCTATTCCTTCCACTTTTGAAAGCTCTTCCACTAAGTTGGGGATTTTGCGTTCACCGTAAATATCTATGCCGTAATAGGTCAAATCCTGGGCAATGAGGATTAACTCTTTCACCCCTTTTGCAGCAAGCTTTTCCGCTTCGTCCGTCAGCGACCCGATTGTTCGCGAGATATGTCTCCCTCTGATTAATGGAATCGCACAGAAAGCACACTGCCTGTCGCAACCTTCCGATATTTTCAGATAGGCATAATGCGACGGTGTTGTCAGGTGACGCTCCCCCACCAGCTCCTTTTTGTAATCCACATTCAGGCTTTGCAATATTTCAGGTAAATCATTTACCCCGAAAAAGCCGTCCACCTCTTCTATTTCGGTTTTCAGTTCCTTTTTGTATCTCTGCGAAAGACAGCCTGTTACCAAAACCTTTTTTACCTCACCCCTCTTTTTGGCTTCCACAGCCGAAAGAATGGTTTCGATTGATTCTTCTTTTGCATCGTGAATAAAACCGCAGGTATTGATAACCACAATATCCGAAGGGTTGTTGCTGTCGGCTTCCACCCTGTAATAAGGCTCCACCTGGCGCATAAACACTTCCGAATCCACAAGATTTTTGGAACATCCCAGAGAGATGAAGTTGATACTCTGTTTTTTATTTTTCACGGGCAATTTTACTGAAAGAGGCTATCAACAAACTCTTTGCGGTTAAAAACCTGGAGGTCTTCCATTTTTTCACCCACACCGATATATTTCACGGGAATTTTAAAGGTGTCGGAAATCCCAATCACTACACCGCCTTTGGCAGTACCGTCAAGCTTGGTAAGAGCCAAAGCATTTACTTCGGTGGCAGCCACAAACTGGCGGGCCTGTTCTATGGCATTCTGACCTGTGGAAGCGTCCAGCACAAGAAGCACCTCGTGGGGTGCGTCGGGAATAAGTTTTTGCATTACCCGCCTGATTTTGGAGAGCTCGTTCATCAGGTTTACTTTGTTGTGCAGGCGGCCTGCCGTGTCGATAATGGCCACGTCGGCATCGCGGGCAATGGCGGCTTTTACGGTATCGTAGGCCACCGAAGCAGGGTCGGCACCCATTCCCTGGCTGATGATGGGAACTCCCACGCGTTCCGACCAAATGGTGAGCTGGTCAACGGCAGCAGCTCTGAAGGTGTCGGCAGCACCGAGGATAACCGACTTGTTCACCCTTTTAAAATTATATGCCAGTTTGCCGATGGTGGTGGTTTTTCCAACCCCGTTAACACCCACAACAAGGATTACATAAGGCTTTTTTCCTTCGGAAAGAGTAAAATCTTCGCCGTCGCCGCTGTTGTTTTCCTGCAACAGATTGATTATTTCCTCTTTAAGAATGCTGTTTAGTTCGTTAACGCCCAGGTATTTGTCGCGAGCCACCCGCTCTTCAATGCGTTCAATAATTTTAAGTGTGGTATCTACCCCCACATCGGAGGTTACAAGCACTTCTTCGAGGTTGTCGAGCACCTCGTCGTCCACTTTCGATTTTCCTACAACGGCTTTGGAAAGTTTTGAAAAAACGCTTTGACGGGTCTTTTCGAGTCCTTTATTGAGTTCCTCTTTTTGTTCTTTTCCCGAGAAGAAAGAAAATATACCCATGGTTCCGGTTTTGTATTAAACAAGTTTTTATTGATTCTTTTTTATAGACTAAATAATTAGATGAATTATAAAATATTGGAAACCGGCAAGTGAATATCTTTTTGATGACCCACCCCTACCC
>JALVZH010000147.1 GCA_027022105.1 Bacteroidales bacterium
CCACATATCCCAAGTAAAAAACTGCGGTGCGCCTTCGGGATATTGTTTGAGCAAACGATTATTTTTATCGGTTACAAACAAATAAATGTAAAATCCTTCGGTTTGGTTGTATTCAATGGCTCTTGTTCCGGCTTTATCGTCCAACACATACCTGTGCGACGGATCGGATACATTAATCAGGTGCCAGTCGAGACGCAATTCCAAATTGTGATTGCCTGCATCATAAAACCAATCAGCATTTGACGTTTCCGGACGACTTGAATTGCCAAATTGCAACAGCCCCCGATTGTTGATTATACTGTCTGTTTTTTCGCCCATTAAAGTTTCCCTGCCCCGGTTAACCAACATCAATTCATCTATGAATTTTCCGTTTTCGTTATATTTTGAAGCATATACGGGAATATGATTGTTGTAAATATCAGTAAAAACCGAGTAGGGTTCATCTACCAATATTTTGGCTTGATGACGCCCCGATAACTTGACCAAAAATTCAAAACCGTTGTCAAAATATTGATTTGTAAAAGGAAGTTTATGGTCTCCTTTCTCTTCGTCATAAGTATCTATGGCAATGTAGAGATTATTCTTTTTAAAATTAAAGCCGGGTAAATGTGCAGCTATGTAAAAATAAGTGGCATCGGCAAAATTTTCCATCCGGATGCTGTTGGAAAGCGTATCAATATCCTTCCGGTCATTCATTTTTCCATCTATGGCCTTACGTTTGTCTTCCAAGGCTTTAATGCCGAAATTCTGTTCGGGATTTTCCATATTATGCCATAGCTTTCTGTTTTCGAAAGGAAGCTCAAAATCCATCACAAGCCAGTTATGCTTAAACCATTCATCAGCCCATTCAAAAAATACGGCACCGGCACAATGTGTTTCAACGATATCTTCGGTCAATTTTTTCGATAGTCCGGCTTGTTCAGCTTCACTTAATCCGCCCTGATTAAAGCCGTAAGGATTAAAATGACTGACACCGCGACTTGACGGCAAACCGTATTCGGCAATAACCAATGGTATTCCCGGGCAGTGTTTTTTCAAATCAGCCAGATAGTTGTAATAATTGTCTTTTCCCTGTTTATACTCTTTTTGCAGATAAATAAAATCGGGATAATAAGGATAAACATGATAAGCGGCATATATTCCCGTGTGTAACAAATCCGTTACATGAAATTTAGTAAAGTCTATACTGCTCAGGTCGTTGTCGTACTCCCTCACCGTTTTCTTTTCGATAAATTCCGTATTATGATACATCGGGTCAAGAGGCAGCCAGTTGACAAACGACAAAGGATGTTGCCATTGATAAACCTGTGTTTCATAAGTAGCTGCAAAGTCCAGCATTTTTGCCAGCCAAACTTCCATCGTATTGGCATTGTGTATTTGGACAAAAACGCCATTGTAACGGTCATGTTTATATTTTTGGATGGTTTTAAAAACACCGCGGGGTTCCCACTCACGGCCCAATAAAAAACCTGCTACATACTTTGAAACATCAGTGGTATATATTCCATGGGCTTTGCCGGGCTTTTCGGGTAATACGGCATTTCCATGAATCACATCAATTACATCCATAATTTCGTGTTTGAAATTGCGGGTATAATCTTTATCGAGGTAGTCTTCGTCTGCGGGAACCGTTGCCCAAATGCCTTGTAACAAATACACCGGGCGGTCGGCGTGATACAGATTATAGTAACTCAACGCTTTGTAAAAATCGGGTGGTAAAATGGTATAGGTTCTTACAGTATTGGCATTCATCCTGCCGATTTGTTCGAACCACTTCAAATACCCGTCAAATGTCAATGAAAATTCGGCAGGAAATTTACCCGGAACAGCCACCCCGATATTCACCCCTTTCAGAAAGAAATTGTAAAAACCGACTACTTTTTGATTTTCAATTTGTGCCTTTTGAAGATATGTTTGTCCCGCCCGAAAATAATAGGTTGCATCACCGGATGCTTCCCGCAGTTCGTCTGATGAAACAGGTGCAAACAAAGGTTTGGAAGCATCTTCATTATATTTAATTATGATGTGATCCCTGCGTATGCTATCCTCATATTGCATCATTTTATAAATGGTATATACTAACAGAGCTGCTAAAACTATTATTACCAGTAATTTCGATCTCATTGTTTATAAGCTGTATTTTACAGATAAATATGCAGTAAAGTTCTTGTAATAAGGGTTATAAAACTTACTGATTCCGGCGGATAATTCCCAGTTGTTGACATTGTAACCGGTTTCGATATTGAAAGACCAGTTGGTAACATCTATATAATTGGTTGTTACTTCATTATTAATATTTTCGTAATAATATTCCGAACCAAAATTATAAGCACCGTTTCCGTAAAAATAAAAGTTTTGCAAAGAATAATATACCGAAATAGTCGGTCCGTATAAATTACGACCCATTGGCGAATAATAGTATTGCGATTTGTAAGCATAATTGAGGTATGAATAAGATGCGCCGAGTTCTATTTTTGGCCTGTTCACTATTTGATAGGAAATACCAGTACCATATCCTAAATGCGGATTGTTATCAACTTCGTATCTGTCATTGGGTACATCCAGAATAGGTTTTTTATCCACGACACCATATAGAAAACTACCGGTCAATTTTATTTTATCGTATTTTACGGTCAGTTCATCCTGCCCTTCGGTTTGTCCTACGCCATTCCAATAATAGAAATAATCATAACCGCCGGACATATTGTTTGTTATGTCAAAACTTCCAATGGTAAAATTGCTTCGCCAAGCCAATCCGTAGGATGAAAATTTATTATCGGCTACTGTATAGCCCGTAAAGACATCAATTTTATGATGTTCGGACAGGTAACTGATTTTAACGAATGTATTATCGTACAACCTTGTGGTATCGCCAATCTCCGTATTTATAACATCACGGTTAGAATAATCCAATAAAAAACCCGCCGATATATTTAAATAATTATTTACCCGTTTGGAAACCCCATAGCGTTGTATTAATGCATCAATAGTATAATTTTCCTCTTTTTCATTAACAAATGAAAAATTCCCTGAAAAGCGGTATTTCAGTTCTTCCTTTATTTCATCATATTCTTTACGAATAGGTTTCTCTTCCGGGTCTAAAGCCATTGCTTTTTCGTAATATCGCAAAGCCGTATAGGGTTTTTCCATCCAATAATACATTTTACCGATGCCCTGATAAGCTTCGGAATATGTATCGTCAATTTTTAAAACACGGTTGTAAGTTTC
>JALVZH010000148.1 GCA_027022105.1 Bacteroidales bacterium
TGGAATGTGACTAACCTCCCGCTCTTCATCCTGAAATTCCAAAAACCCTTCCAAACCCACCAACCTGTAGGGTTTCCTGCCCGCATTTTCGCGTTCGACACCGACAGGTTTACCCTTCCACATTGCCTGACTCGACCTGAAAGTTTATTGAAGCAAAAATTAAAAAAAAAATCCCGCCGGAATTTCCGGCGGGATTTTTTTTAAGGAATTAAAGAAACCTATTTTACAATAAGTTTTCTTGTTTGTGATTTACCGCTATCCACATCGGTAATTTTAACGAAATAAATTCCTTTATCAAGATTGGCAACATTCAATGTAAGTTTAAGACTGCTGCTTTGTTCGGAAATAACGGTTTTTCCCAGAATATCAAGCATGTTCACCCTCAATTCGGTACCATTGGGATTTGTAATATTTAACGTATTGTGTGCCGGATTGGGATAAACGATAATGCTGTTCAAACCGTTTTCACCAATGCCTTCCGGAATTGTGTGGATATAATCGGTTTTTACCAAAGTATCGCTGCCGAACATATTGTCAACAATCAGGGTTACATCGTAAAGGCTGTCTGCAGGAATCAGATAATAGATTTCCTGAGGATTCTCATCCGATGATGTTTCGGGTGTTCCGCCTTCGAAAGTCCATGCAAAGTTGAGGCTGTCGCCAACGGTGGTACTTGTGAAGTTGGTATAGTTACCTACGAGTACCGTTGTTTCATCGGCTACAAAGTCGGTAATTTCGGGAGCCACACCTGACCAGATAAATTCTTCTTTTGTAATACTGTCGGTATTTACACCGTCGTTTACAACTAAGGTTACATCCCAGCGTCCGGCATTGTTGTAGGCTACCGGAGGAGGTGTCTGTCCGCTGTAAGTTACCGGATCGCCGCCTTCAAAAGTCCAGTCCCATGAGGTGGGATTTCCGGTGGTTTCATCGGTAAACTGAACAGTATTGCCCACGAGTACAACCGTTGTGTCGGCCGAGAAATTGGCCATGAGTGTAACCTGACAAGCCGTACCGGGGGTTGCCCAGATGGAATCGCCGTCGGCATTAACGGCAATAAAATGAACAGAATGTGTCCAGTTTTCAGGCAGTGAATTATCCAGCGAAGGATTACAAAGCGTCAGCGAGGGACCGAAACCGTCGGCCAGCGTATCCCACGGAAGTTGGTCGTCATAATCAACATAATCAACCTGGTTGCCGAGAGAGTCGGTAAGTTCAATGTCTTCGCCGCCGTTGCTCAGGCTACCGCTTGTCCACTGGTAAGCATTGACGGCAAATGTATTGAGCATAGCCATGGAATCTTTTGCAATGAGCAGATAATCGCCAGGTAAAACGGTTATTGCAGGGAAAGTGTAATCCACACCTTGTGTCATGGTAAATCCTTGCATGTTTACCGTATCATCTCCGTTGTTGTAAATCTCAAGGAATTCAAGTGAATCGTTTCCCGATTCGGGCGGATTGTACATAATTTCGGTAAACACAAGGTCGGGGATGGTATAAGGTTCAACAATGGAAAAGGTGGTATCACTTTCGTCGGACAATGTTGTGTCAATGGCCGAAATAATCACCCTGTAATCATCACCCAGTTCCTGATTATCCATAACGTGCCATGTCCATACGGTATCCGAAGCCGGAATATTGTACACCAGCAGTTGGGGGTTGGCCGAACCTTTTTGCAGTTCAATTTCAATATTTCCGTCCCAGTAATCGTAATCCCAGGTGATGTCGTAATCGGATCCCTGCGCTATGTTTTCACCACCATTGGGGGTTAAAACGGTAATGTAAGGTACCGGCGGGAAGTTAATGGCACCCGGGGTACCGCCGTCCTGGTCACTGGCAGCCCATGAAGCGGCAAGGCTGTTGTCGAGGTCAGGGTCTATTAATGCAAGTGACGGTCCGTCACCGTCGGGTTCCGTAGGCCACGGGCTGCTGTCGTCGTAATTGACAATATCCACAAGGAAACCGTCGGCATTGTACAAACGTACTGCATCGCCACCGTTACCAAGGGCAAAATTACCGCTGCCGTCATAATCGGGTGTAAACGGGAAGTTCCCGTTTGTGGCAATTTCTACTGTAAAATAATCGTTGGGATCGATGCTGTAACCTGCCGGGAAAACAATGGGGGTATGTGATGCATTGTCGTCGAGCAGTTTCCAGTTTTCAAGGTTGATGGTGCTTCCCGTATTGTTATAAAGCTCAACCCATTCTTCGTCGGCCCCCGGACTATTGTACATAATTTCGTTGATAATGAGTGCCGGAGACGAAGGCAGTTCATGCGACTGGGTTTGTGCGTTGGTATCGGGGACGGTAAATTGCCAGTTTCCGTCAATCCAGTTGTGTTCGGTATCATTTATTCCCCATTCCCAGGTATTTGTTCCGTTATCGGGAATCAGATCCTGCTGGCATGTCCAGATGTGGTCGCCGGCAAGGGTATCGCCATGGGTTCCGTCATCGTAAAACGCAGAGTGTTCCGCACCACCGTTCCATGCCGGGTCATAATTCCCGTCGGGGCCCCATGAACCTTTCAGGTAAAAACCGTCGTAGTTGGCTCCGGCTGTATCTATCACCACAAAAGTGACGGTTGCTGCCGGAGGCGGAGGTGCCGAAACGGTAGTGGTGTTTGTGGTAAAGTCATAGGTAAACGTTGTGGAATCGGTACCATTGGAGGTGAAAGGAGTATTGCTGCCGGTACTTTGATCCCAGTTGCGGTTGAGGGTTACTTTGCATTCCCAACTTCCCTGAGGTACAAGCAGTGTAACCGTATAAACGTCATCACCGTCGGGGTCCTGCATTTCTCCTGCCAGGTTGGTAGGATCCCAGTCGTTGCCGCTGCCCATGGCCGAGAAGAAGTTTCCGGCAAGAACGGGCAAAGTGTGGGTAACAAGGTCGGCATCGGCATTTACTCGCCAGCTTGTATCGCCGGCAGCAGCCATAATGATGTGCTGGTTGGTACCAGGATAGTTGGGGTCGCCCCAGGTGGGTCCTTCCACTACTTTGTATTCGTTATCGCCTGCGGGCAGGGTTTTTGTCAGGGTGTAAATTCCATTGGCGTTCATCGACATCAGATAGTCAGGGTCACCGGGTGTCCAGCCCTGGAATGAACCTACGATGTAAACCGGCGGCGGATCGCCTGCAACGGTAACGTTGTCCACCTCCCATGTTGCTGCTGCACTGCTGGTGCAGGTGTATTTAAATGCAATATAGGTTGTGGCACCGGCGTATGTTGAAATATCAACAGTTCCGGCATCAATAAAACTCCATCCGCCCGGGTCGGGAAATGTAAACTGACTGGTAAGGTCGTTCCATGTTCCCTGCTGTGACGGGTCGCTGGTGCCGTCATAGTCGGTTGAAATCAAAACAAATAGGCCGCTGTTATCGGCATAGTTTCTGGCGTGATCAAAATGGAGGGTTATGTTGGTGTAACCGGTAAGGTCGATGGCCGGTGTTATTAACCAGTCTTCATTGACAACAGGCGAGCCGTTGTATCCCGACATTTTGGCACAGCCCGGAGGATTGCCGTAGTTGGCCCATTCCCATGCTTCGGTAGAACTTATTACACTGTAAGCACTCATAGCACCGAGGTCGGTTTCAAAGGGTTCGTAAAATATTGTAACTGCTGAGCTTCCGCCACCGCCACCACCTTCTTGCAGTACGATATTGTCAAATCCGGCATAATCGCTGCCGCCGTTTTGATGAGCGCTCAACTGAAGACGAACATACTGCGTTCCGGCCGGTACATTGATGGTTACCTGTGTCCATGCATCGGTATTTTTGTTGAGTTCCACATCATCGCTCAATGGCCAGTTGGTTCCGTTGTCATACTGAACATTGTAAAAAATGGAATCATGACTGTCAAAACTATCGGTGTAATAATAAAATACAACCTCAACATTGGAATAGGCAGATACATCAACTGCACTAAAAGTTAAGGTATGACGGAAATCTCCTCCGCCATTGGGGTTGTCCAAATCGCGCATGCCCCAGAAATAGCTTCCGTTTTGGGCTGAAGAAATCGAACCTACGGAAGTAACCGTATCCCAAACATCGTTGGAAACATTGTACGGTGCCGGATTGGGAGTATAACTCCACGAATCCCCCGAATTCTCAAAATCCTGATAAACAATGGTGGTTTGAGAATACCCCATTGTTACAAAAAACAGGATTAAACTTAGAAAAAGTAAACTTTTTTTCATCATAGATAATTTTATTTAAATTAATTATTTTTCAGGACTTAACGGTATTTACCATACTGTTTCAGCCATAATTTTTTGTTTTCGAAAAATGAGGGGACAAGATACAATAAATTTTTCTTTGCTTTTATAATAATAGTGTGAATATCGGATGAATTTATTAACCGTTGATTCACATTGCTAAGAGTGTTTTAGAATTTGCCGTTTCAATCGTTTTCGGGAAGGGGATAAACTGGCGGGTTTCACTCTCAGGAATCTAATCTCTACTGGAAAAAGGATTCTTTATGAAATGAAAGATTAAGGGAGTACCTATTCGGTTTTTGGTTTTTCTTCCGGCGGCCAGAGGAAATCAGGTGCTTCGGGAAAATTTTTGAGTAATTCCGCGCGAAGCAAAAACAATAAAGTGATAAGCGAAGCAATAGTATTCCTTTCAGTTTTGAGATGCCGGTAAAAAATATTCCAGGCACCCAGCGACTTCTCAATACCTTTTAAAGCTACTGAAGCAGACCCTGTAGAATCTTTCGGAAAACCTCCCAAAAAATCTCCTTCTTCTTTTTCTTCTAATTGGCTGGCCAAAGCCCGTTTTATTTTTACGGCTATTTGTATTTCATACCACCGTATGACTTCCCCCGCATCAGATAATTGTCGGATTATTTTTGGGTCTTCAATTCCCGCATAACGAATAGTCAATGTTTTGCTTTTCGGGTTATAATCCTCTTTTAGTCGCTCTTTTCGTTCTCCGAACCATTTGGAAACATTTTTTTTATAACGTTCTGCCGCTACCGAAAGCGGATGTCGTTTTGCTTGTTGGTAATTCATTAACTGCATCTTCGTCCACTTCATCATCATATAGAAAGTTTAATTCAGAAAGGGTGTCATTTTCTTCTTCTGGAAACAGGTTATCATAGGTTTCGGATGCCTCCTTTAATGCTCTGTCAATCTGTTCCCAAAATTTTTGGTTTTCTTCCCGCGATTTTTTATATCTTTTTTCAGCTTCGTAAGCTTCCGTCAACTCTTTTTCTGTAACATAAACCCTGCAACGGTGAGTGTACATGCAACGCTCGCACCACCGGTCGCAGTAATTAAAAATGCCCGGGATAAAATTATCTTCTGATGTAATTCTGTTGCTGGCATCTTTCATATTTATTGTTTTAAAAGGATAAAATTAAAAAACACTTACTCAAAAACCTCCCCGGCGAAATCAATAAGTTTCCGGTATCCGTTTTTTACAGAGTTGAATAAACCGGGGTGTTTTGTTTTGTAATAAAGGTATTTTATTTCTCTTATTGCAATTTTCACATGCCTGTACCATTGCCATGTCGCTATGGCAGATACCGGAAGCGAAAGGAAAAACAGCAGTGTATTCAGACCGTTTTTTGTTATCAGATAAAATATACCTGTTTCCAACAGATAAAAAACAGGAAACAGCAACATGGTCAGCACATATTTAAAAGAGCTGTGAAACTGTTTGTCTTTTATGGGTTTTACAACCATTCTCGGTATGTGGTAAGGGAGGCCGTTTACAACAAAACCGTATAAAAACAGCGGGGATGTTATAATTAAAGCCAAAGTGCGCAGTATAATACCAAAAAATGAGATATTGCCTTTTTTGAATTCCCTGACACCAAAACCATATTTCCCAACCGATTCCAGAAAATTATCCATTATCCCTGAATACTCTTTCATCTTTTCCGTATCGGATTGTTCAACCTTTTCCAGCGATGCAATCAGCTTTTTATCAACAAGAAACCCGTCGTACAGCCGTTTCCTGTTCAGATTAAGCCGCTTAATTCCGTAGGGGCGGTACATCTTTCTCAGTTCGTTGTACAACGTATAAAATTCCCTGCTTTCGATGTGGATCATCAGGGGTTTCATGCGCTCTGCCAGCGCTTCCCTTATTTTGTTAAGTCCTGTGGCAGGATTTTTCTTATAAATTCCGTAAAAGGGCGAGAGATCCATGGGCTCGCCAAAGTTAACCAGCAATGTGGAACGGTAGGTGGTGTAGCATTCGTAATCAATGCCCACCGGAACAATTTTCATGTGAAGTAAAAAATCGTTGGCCTCTTCAGCCCGGAACGCAATGCGGGCAAATCCTTTTTTCAACTGACGCAACCTTCTGAAACCCGCATGATTCCCCTCCGGCATAATTACGAAATTGTTTTTGTTTTTTATGACGTCAATGGTCTTTTTAAAAACGAATTCATTTTTTTTCAGGGTCTCATAGCCGTCGCGAATGCGATATACCGGCAATATTTTCAGCCAGTAGAGTATGGCCGCCACCAGTTTATTGGAAAAAATATCCGACCGTGCTACAAAAACAGGCTGGTTGAAAAAAGCAAATTCGATGGCCAGTGCATCCATCAGTGCGTTTTGGTGGTTGGCTGTCAAAATCAGATGCTCGTTGCGGGGTACGTTTTTACGGTTGACATACTCTACCTTTCGATAAAAAATGTAATCGTGCCAAAATTTTACCCAAAGCTTGAAAAAAGCATAAGAATAGGAATATTTCTCAATGTTTTTCAGTCCCATCTGTTATCCTTTTTGAATATCAGGTACATTTTTCAATCCGAAAGTAAATTTTGTCCAGACACCGGCCATAAACAATCCTGCAATTATATGCCACACCCCCCACCAGGCGGCTATTACGGCCATTCCGCCCAGTTCCAGTTCCGGAGGAAATATTTTCGGGTTAAAAATCAGCACAAGAGCAAGCCCCGAATTTTGTATCCCCGTTTCTATGGAAATGGTTTTTCTGTCGATAAAAGGACGTTTAAATATCCTCGCAAGAAAGTAGCCGGTGGACAGTGCCAAAGCATTGTGAATTAAAACAATGAAAAATATGTATTTTATTGCCGTTAAAAAGTGGTCGTAATTTTTTACAAACGCCAGAACCACAATAGCCACAAAAGCCAAAATGGAAAATTGCTTAAAAGGTTTGATGATTTTGGCTGCAAATGCGGGCCATTTATTATTTACAAAAATGCCCAGTATCAAAGGTATCCCGAGGATAATAAAAACGGTTTGAAACATTTGCATTACATCTATTTCCAGCGGTCTGACCAGTTGTCCTGCATCAGCCCGTGCCAGAAACCAGGTGTACATCTTTCCCCAAATGGAAAAATTCAACGGCGTCATAAAAACGGCTGCCACGGTAGCAATGGCCGTCAGGCTTACCGACAATGCAACATTTCCCTTTGACAAAGAGGAGATAAAATTGGAGATATTCCCGCCCGGACATGCAGCTACAAGTATCATTCCCAGTGCCATGGTGGGCGATATGTAATCCTTCAATAAAACAGCCAGCAGAAAGGTTACCAGCGGAAGTGCAAAAAACTGCGAGAAAACACCCACAAATGCCGATCGCGGGTTATAAATCAATTTTTTGAAGTGTTCCAATTTTATTTCCAGCGCCACACCAAACATGATAAAAGCCAATGTTAAATTAAGGGCGTGAAGACTTTCGGGGCTGAAATTCAGACGGATGTGGTCTAATGCATTTAATTCGTCCATAACATTCACGTAACTTAAAAATGCATAAATACGAAAATTTTAAATAGGAATCAGCCAAATCCTGTCGTGTTTGTAATCTTCTTTTCGTACTTTCGCAATAAATAAATGAAGTTTATGCCTGCAAAAAGAAAACGGAAAACAAGCCGGAAAACACACCAAAATAACGCTTTGTGGTTTGTGGTTATTTTTTTGATAATCCTCATTGCTTCCGTTTTTCTGGGATACTATTTTTCAAACAGAAAAACAGAGGTAACCGCCATTCCTGAAAAAACAGTGAAAAAGACGGAAACACCGAAAAAAAACAGAATCAACCTCTCGGGCACCTGGGTCAGCGAAAACGACGGTGCCATGATGGAATTTCATACCGCAACCTTTACCATCGAATTTCCTTCGGTTGATAATGCTGCTGTAATTAGCGGAAGTTTTTCCGTTAAGGGCGACACCGTTACTTTTGTTTACGGCAACAGCAGCAAATCGTGTGCAGGAATTGCCGGTAAATATTTGATAAAACATTCGAAAAACCGGCTGCGGTTTATTCTTATTTCCGATTCGTGCAGGAACCGTGCTGAACGGATGAAAGCACCCTGGTTTCCTTTATAATCAGCGGTTTATCCCGGTTTCAAATACCGTTTTGTTGTTTCTGTAATCGGTAACCGTAAGTTTGAATTTGCTTTTTCCTTTGGGAATATGTTCGTCAACAACACCTTTGAGCATGTCGTTTTTTCTGTCGAATTCCATCAAAAACCATTGTCCGTTTACTTCGGCGCGGTAGCTCTTTATCCCTGTCTGTTCATCATCAATTTTTATCCTGAAAGTTTGCCCTGCCTTTAACCCCGTTTTGGGAAAATAAAGCGGTTTTATTTCGGGCGGAACCGTATCAATCAGAACCGCATACTTCCCGAAATCCCTGACTTTTGTGGTTAGCATACCGTTTATCCACGTTCCTCCCGTGTAAAACATGTTTGTATCTCCTTTTCCGGTTTGCAAATAAGCGACGTACATTTTCGACTTTAACCCTTCGGGGATTGAATCGGGAATAATGCTTAACCTGAACCGCTTATGAACAGGAACAAACCGGTTGTGCAATACAATTGTTTTTGAAAATGCACCTTTTACGGGAGGTTCGGTACCCGGGGTAAAATAAAACGACCGGTAAAAGCAGTTTGCAGGAAAATCAACCGTAAACTCTTTTTTCCATATTTTTTTCGGAAGGTCAAATTTTATAAAAACACCCTTTTTCTTTTTTACAGCCTCTTTTTTTACTTTTTCCGGTACGGGAGTGCGGTTGCCTTGCACATATACTTTCAGGTAAGCCCCGTTTTTTTGAATATCGTTTACCCTGAAACCAAGCATGTGCCGCTTTTCATCATTTAAAGTAATGATTCCCGAATTATTTTTGTAAGTATAAAACTTCAACCTGTTGTTGGTGTCAATTTCAGTTCTGATAAAACGTTTCCCCTTTTCCTGATACCAATGGTAATCAATAAGGCTGTTGATGTAGCGGGTAGTGAAAAATGAGGTGCTGTCCATGGAGATACCGAAAAAGGGTACCGAATCCAAAAAGGCTGTAAGCGAATAAATACCATTTTTGTTGGACACTTTATCCATCAAATCGTAGGTGCGCAGGCCGAACGAAACCCTGCCGTGCAATTTTAGTACGGGATTGCCTTTTATGTAACAATTCTTACCGGTTCCGAAAACGGGGAGCCGCAGCGTGTCGTTTTTTCCGTTTACCAGCGATGTATCGTCCACCGGATAAACGGCAAGCTGCAATATGAGCGGATGGCGGTGGTCGGCAACACGAATATTTTTGAATTTCAAAGGGTTCAACGGGCTTTCGGTTTTGGCATCCCGTATTTCAAAATGTAAATGAGGTGCAAAAGAGGAGCCGGTGTTTCCGGAATAAGCAATCACATCACCTTTTTTTACCGGTATTTTTCCTTTTTCAGGAAACATTTCAATAAAAAAGCGCTGCCGCTCGTACTGTTTTTGTTTTACCAGTTTTTCAATTTCGGAATTGAATTTACTCAAATGGGCATAAACCGACACATAGCCTTCGGGGTGGGTGATATAGATGGCTTTGCCGTAACCGCCGTCGCCGATTTTTATTCTAGAAACATATCCGTCGCCTATGGCATGCACTTTTTTTCCGGTAACACCCCCGGTTTTAATATCTATACCCGAATGGAAATGTCCCGACCGGAGCTCACCGAAACTTCCCGAAAGCAACAGCGGAATATCGAGCGGCGACCGGTAATCAGCCGCTTTCTGGCCAAACAGGGATGTGGCCGTTAATACAAAAAGAAACAGGTATGGCAGTACTCGTTTCATAATAAAATTTCAGGTAAATATTTCATTGAATAAAGAATGGCATCGGCATAGGGGAATGAGCCCTGCAACCGGTTTTCGTTAAACCAAACGGTTTGCAATCCCGCCTTTTTGGCTCCGGCAATATCTTTTTCATAATTGTTGCCTATCATTACCGCCTCATGAGGTTCATATCCCGAAAGTTCCAGAACACGCAAAAAAAACCGGGGATCCGGCTTACGTACCTGTAGTTCCACTGCCGAAAAGAAATTGCTGAAATATTTCTCAATATCAACCATTTTCAAAGCCTTACGCATATCCTGAATATTGGAATGCGTAGCAGAAGTTGCAACTACGAGGGGGTAATGCCGGCTTAATATATCAAGTGATTCACGGACTCCCGGAATAATCGCTGTCTTTTCCCATTTCCACATGGGTCCGGGCAAGTCGAAATCA
>JALVZH010000149.1 GCA_027022105.1 Bacteroidales bacterium
CCTCTCCATTCCTACCCTTCAGACCTTCCTTTAAATGGCTCGGAACGTAACAAAACCGGTGAAGGCATGTTATCATTATTAGTACCGTAATTTTCTCAACCTGACGGAGTCCGTCCCGCAAACCGGCGTTCAATCCGTCAGGTTTGCGTTCGTGCCCGATGAATCTCCGAATGTTTTCCGTACCGTATGTTAAATTGGAAAAGAAGCACAAGGGGAGATTCTTCGGCATTCTATCCTACATGGCCGACCTGATGATGCCTCTGAATAATGAGGGGTTGGTAGTGTGAGGGCTCGCCCGCCTGAGGCGGGCGAAATACATTTAGCACCGTACGCAGCTTTGCGGAGTGCGGTGCGGAAATAAATTGAATTCAGGTATTGTGTTAATTTTATTCCAGAATTTTCTCAACCTGACGGAGCCCATCCCGCAAACCGGCGTTCAATCCGTCAGGTTTACCGGTGCGCCCGATGAATCCCCGAAATGATATCCGTACCGTATGTTGAATTGGAAAAGAAGCACGGGCGGAGATTCTTCGGCATTCTATCCCACATGGCCGGCCTGATGATGCCTCTGAATTATGAAGGGTGGGTGGTGTGAGGGCTCACCCTGAAAGGGTGACATATTTGTAGCACCGTACGCAGCTTTGCGTAGTGCGGTGCGGAAATGAATTGAATTCAGGTATTGTGTTAATTTTATTGCAGAATTTTCTCAACCTGACGGAGTCCAACCCGCAAACCGGCGTTCAATCCGTCAGGTTTACCGGCGAGCCCGCCAAGCCGCCCAAATAATAATAAAACAAATTGGATATCCGGTTATTCATCAATACTGTAAAAGCACCTTTTTTTGAACGGTTCGTTGCGGCGAAGAGATACGGATGACATACATTCCCCGGGGAACAATTTTTCCGTTTCGGGATGTGCCGTCCCAGCGAATGATGTGCAACCCTTTTGCAAGTATTCCGTTGTGCAGTGTTCTGATGAGATTCCCATACATATTGTACACTTCAATTTTGAAAAATCCACTGCTCCGAAGGTTCATTTCGATATTTATCTTGCGGTGGAATGGATTGGGCCAGGGGTTTTTTACCGAAAAAATAGCGGCAGTATTTACCTCTTTTATACCCACAGCCGTGGTGTCGATTAAAATAACGGCACTTACGGGAGGGATATCAATAGATGAACTGTCGGGCAGCCGGTAGGTAAGGTACCCGTCGTAATAACCTGTGGTATCGATAATTCCACCACCGGCAGGCACTACCTCGAAATAACCGGCACCGGCCTCAAACGTTTTTGTTTCGTTTTCGAGGGGATTTACAATCGATATGCCGTTTTCGAACCTGCGGATAAACAGGGAGTCGTCGGTCATTTCGAGGTCGCCGAGAGGGGCTCCCAAATCAATTTCGTATTCGGGATAAAACTGCATACTTGTATTATAGGTGTAATCGGAAAGGGACAGAACCGTGTTTTCGTTTGTAACCAGCAGGAAGCTTGCTGTGGAAAATATCCTGGCCTGCATGTCGTCTTTCAAACCGGGTTTTTTAACCACCAAAACGAGAGAACTGCTGTCTTTGTGCGTATTGAGGCAGTTGATGGCCGCCAGCCATTTGTTCAATCCTTTGTAATGGCCGTCGTTTATATCGTAAGTAAAATCTTCCCACATGCCGCCATCGGTAAAGTTAAGGCTCGAATCGGCGCCGTTGCCGGAGTGCAGTCCGTTGAATATCACCTGATTATCGGGAAGATAAGATTTGATAAAGGAGAGGGCTGCATATCTGCCGTCGCGCCAGCTTTCGTCGGAATAATCCCAGGGCATAATGCCGTAAACCGCACCGGGACTCAGTTTGTGCCCGGCAGAATCAATAAACAGCCCGTCGTAACCAAACGCAATGACCTGCCCCGAGGCGGTAACCGCATAATAATTTACCCAGTGTTTCATGGCATCGGGAATGGAAATATCTACCAAATCGTTGCCATCCATAAGCCAGGAGCCCCAAATGGTGATTATGCGCGTGGTGGTGTCCTGTACCGCACTGTCGCTGTGACAAAACATGTTTTCGTTGGAGGTGATAAAATTCCAGTCGAACTGTTCGAAATCTTCCCAGGTACCCTGTATGGAGCGATACAGCAGAAGTTTCGGACCGGTAATTTCATCTCTTATTTCCTGCGACAGAAACGGGGTAATCAAATAGTCGTAATGGGAGTTAATAAAAGCAATTTGTGCATCGGAGATATAATAGGAAACCCGTATTCCTCTTTGAAGGGGTTGAGCTTTTGAAAAATAAAAAACAGGGATAAACAATAAAAAGGTAATAAGTATGCGTTTCATGACGGGTGTTTTTTTGGTGAATCAATATAATACCGAATTCGGGAAAGAATACCCTACCTTATATTCGAAGAAAGTAAATAAAATACCATTTGCTTATTAGTTTAACCCGTTGATTGAAAATATTTTGAAATCTGTTACAGCCGGCAATACTTTTACACCGGAAATTAAAAAATCAAGTATTAACCGTTAAAATTATTTATCATGAAAACACAATTTTTAAAACCGGCTTTAATTGCCTTGCTTCTGGTAACAGGAACCTTTTTCGGATGTAAAAAGAACGGGGATTTCGACCCCGGCGACCATGTAATTCCCCCGCCTGACAGTTTGGAATTTGTTCAGGTTGACGGTGGAAGTTTTACCATGGGATGTACCTTTGAACAGGGAAACGATTGCTTCGAACCGGAACTTCCGGCACATAAAGTTACTGTTAACGGCTTCTTTATGTCGAAATTTGAAACAACAACCAAACAATATTGCGAATTTCTGAATGCAATTAATTGCCCTCCGTCGGGTATTGTGGACGGCAAAAGATATGTAATATATGATGGAGATTTTTTTGCGAAAATTCAGTATGCTGCAGGAAAATTTATTCCGCTGGAAGGATGGGAATACACCCCGATAACGGACGTTACCTGGCACGGTGCCGACGCTTTTGCCAAATGGGCCGGCGGCAGGCTGCCTACCGAAGCCGAATGGGAATTTGCCGCAAGAGGCGGTAATCTGGCAAAAAACACAAAATACAGCGGCAGCAACAACTGCGAAGAGGTAGGATGGGTGCAGGAAAGCAAGCCACAGCCACTTGATGTAAGGCGGGTGGGTCTTTTAAAACCGAACGAACTCGGTTTGTACGACATGAGCGGCAATGTATGGGAATGGTGTAACGACTGGTACGACGGTGATTACTATTCACAAAGCCCCGGAAGCAATCCGCAGGGGTATGATCCGCAACCGGGCGACATACATGTCAAAGTTATAAGAGGCGGAAGTGAGCTTGACGGTGAAGCTTATGCAAGAGTTTCGTGCCGGGGTAACCGCGATCCGGAAGATGATTTTTTCAGCACAACTGGGTTCAGGATTGTGAAGGATTTGTAAGAATACCGAATCGTAAAAACTGCGGGACTCTGCTCAGATAAAAGGGCGGGGTTCCGCTGTTTTTTTTGAGATTGTTTAATTGAGTATAAACCAATATCACCTCACCACCGTTACCGTTCCCCGCTGTATCACGGTCTCTCCGAAAACATTTTTGTAGCTGAGGTGGTAAACATAGGTATCCATTGAAACGGGTTTGCCGCCATACGTTCCGTCCCAGCCTTCTGACGGATCATCGGTTTCAAAAATCTTTTGTCCCCAGCGGTTGTAAACCTGAAACAGGTAATCGGTTCCGCCGAAAAAGTTAAACACCGGCTTAAAAAGGTTGTTTACACCACCCGGACGGAAAGCATTGGGAAAATAGAGTTTCGATTCCTGTTGCAGCAGTACCCTGTTCGAATTGGCGGTTTCCCTGTATCCGTAGGTATTTCCCGAGTCCTGAACGGCTTGCACCCAATAGGTAAACCTGCCGTCGGCAATGGTGATGCCCGAAATATCATCATCGTAAGAAAAGGTATTGCCGCTCACCGAATCGTATGCCTCAGAGGGATAGGTTTCGCCCTGCATTCTGTATATTCGGTATTTCACAACAGGCTCGTCCCAGCCTTCGTATGCCGTCCATTGCAGGGAAACCTGCTGTTCGGAAACCAAAGTTCCGGTAAGGTGGATGGTTTTGTTTACATTGGTTTGCACCGCCACGTTGCCGCAACTGTCCACCGCATCAATTCTGTAATAAAGAGGCCCTGCCGAAGCATCCGCCGTTTCGTCCGTGTAACTAAAAGGCAAACCGTTTATATCGGAATAAGAGAATGAACCGATTAACTGAAAAGCGGTGTTGTCTTCCGAGCGGTAAACATCCCAACTGCTGTTGTGCACCGAAGTATCTGCATGAACGTCAATTTCCACAGTGTTGTCGGGCAAAACATCTGCCGTGGTCAGATAAACAAAGGCTGGACGGTTGTAATCGACGGTATGAAGCAATTTGATACACGAAGAGGCGGTTGTATTGCCATAAACAGCCCGCACGAAATATTCGTAATCGGTATTGAAGTTCAGTCCGTTATGAACGAATGTTAATGTTCCGGCAGGCACTTCCCCCGCTTTGGTAAACGGCCCTCCGTTTTCGGAAACATAAATTTCATACTTTTCTATTTCGGGCGAAGCATTTATGTAGGGTTCCCACCGCAGGGTATCGGTTGCCGAGCAGGAATTAAATCCGATGGGATACAAAAATACGGGACGTTGCGGTGTGAGAAATGTTCCCGGGCTTTTGTTTCCGCAACTGTCAATGGAGGCAATGGCATATTCACGGTTTTCTTCACATGCATTGACGGTGGTATCAGTGTAAAAGGTATTGTTAATTCCGAATACGGTATCCATCTCAATCCAAATGCTGTTTCCTTCAAAACGGTAAATAATGTATCCGGCCACATCGCTGCTGTCCGAAGCGGTCCACCCCAGTTGTACGTTTCCGTTGTTGTCAACGCTCACCGAGTCGAGAACCGGTTTGTCGGGATATTCTATGTCTTTAAATATACCTCCGGTAATATTGGAAACCGAGTGGCAGTCGCCGTTTTCTATGGAAATAAAAAACGACATTGAGTCTTCGCATACATCGGGCCAATGAAAATAACGAAGATCTTGTGTTGAATCAACAACATTCCACGAACCCTGAGGATACTCACGATAAATTTTATACCATGATGAAGAACCGGTGGGTAACGGATTGTGTACCGCATTCCAATAGAGCTTTGCCCACGAGGGGTTGCTGTTGTCCAGTTGAAGGAAGATGGTTTGAAGCGTATCGGTAAAAAGGTTGTCCTGCTCAATGATTACCGCCTCCAGATAATATTTTCTTGATGCCACATTGGCTGCTGCTCCCACATGATGATAGGTGGTAATAAACTGATTGTCTATTGAATCTATCACCACAAAATTATTACCCGAAGCTGCATAATAGATTCTGTATTTTTCCACATTGTTAAATGCACTTAGCGACCAGTACAAATCAACATCACCATTGGGATTTACCAGCAGGCAGTCGAAAGGAAAACTCTGCGCTATACCCTGTGAAAAAGGGAATAAGAGCAAGAGTAATGTGATATGTTTAATGAATCTCATTTTTTTCAAAGAAAGTTTTACAACCACAAAGTTACTTTAAATTAAATCAACTGCTATTCCCAAACCTCACCAACCACCAACAGTTTCAGGTCTTCTCTTCTAAAATATTTATTTGCCGTTTCAATAAGGTCTTTTTCCGAGAGTTCCATCATGCGGTGCAGGTGTTTTTTATAAAACCCAAAGGTAAGATTAAATTCCTTAACATTTTTAAATCTGTCGGCAAGGGCAAAAGGCCCGTCGAAACCTCTGAGAAAAGTGCCGTACAGATAGTTTTTAACCAATTGCAGTTCATCACTGCTTACGGGCTGCCCGCGCAACAGTGTCAACTGCGAAAATATCTCTTCCACCGCAATCTTTGTTGCCGAAGCTTTTACCTCCGTCGAAATTGAAAAATAGTTTCCGTGCGGATAATTTCTAATGAACGAATGAATGCCGTAGGTCAATCCTTTCTTTTCGCGCAGGCTGGTCATAAGGCGCGAGCCGAAATATCCGCCCAGCAATGTATTGAAAAGAACCAATGCATGATAATCGTCATCTGTTTTTCCGGGCAGGGTTCTGCCGATACGAATGGCCGATTGCAATGCCCCCTTACGGGGAATCATAAGTTCTTTGTGTTTGCAGTATCCGGTGTATATCTCCGGCAAAAACTTCTCTTCCCTCTGCTTGTTCCACGGCTGTCCGAAAATCGCATTTAACCTCTCCGTTAACGTGTCGTCCACCTTACCGCTGAGAATCATATAACAATTTTCGGGAAGGTAACGTTGCCGGTAAAACCTAATCAGGTCTTCCCGATTGACATTTTTAAAATCCTCTTCGGCGGCAATGCGTCCGTAAGGGGTATCTTTTCCAAACATCATGCGGTTAAACTCCAGCATGGCCCTGTAACGCACTTTGGATATTTTCACCTTAAAGTCGTGCAGTTCCCTGTCGAGATGCAGTGCCAGCTCTTTTCCGGGGAAAACCGCTTCAACAACCATCTCAAAAAGCAACGGCAGCAATACATCATAATATTTTGTTAATGCATACAGGGTTATTCCGGCGCTCTCCTTTGTTACAAAAGGCTCTAAATATGCACCGTAATAATCCAGTGTTTCCGATATTTCCCGCGAACTTCTTTGTTTTGTTCCTTCCTGCAGCAACTTGTTTACCGATGCAGCCGTCAGTTTCTTTTCCTGAAATGCGGTACCGGCTTCAAACACAATATCCAGCCGCGTTACTTCCGTTTCTTCACCATTAATCAGGTAAAGCTCTATTCCGTTATCGAGCATCAGTTTGCGGGGCTCGTTTAAAAGCAGCTCCTGCCTATTCCCCAATGGCGGTATTTTGGTTCTGTCAACGTTCATGTTCATTACTCCACCCTCCTTTCTTCCTCTTTCAAATAGTACAAAACGTTTACGTTATCTTTTCTCAGAAGTGTTGCGGCAGTAGTACGTATATCATTCGTGGTAACGGTTTTGTATTTATTAATTTCTTCGTTAAACATTGCTGCATTGCCCAAAAGTTCATAAAAGCACAGCCCCATGGCTTTTTGCAGAACCGATATTTCGGAAAAGATGAGTGTTGCTTCCACTTTGTTTTTTACCTTTTGCAACTCTTTTTCGGGGATATCTTCCTCCCAAAGGCGGTTGATAACGGCGTAAACTTCGCTCTCGGCCGTTTTAATATCCACGTTGTCATACAGTTTCCCCGAAACCATAAACAGTCCGCCGTCCAAATCGCCGGTAATAAAAGCATTCACCTCCGAAAAGAGTTTTTTCTCTTTTACCAGCAGCTGATACATGCGCGACGAGTTGCCGTTTGACAAAAGGTCGCTGATTAAATCCACTGTGTAATAGCCGGGGTTTGTCCGTTCGGGCATGTGCCAGACTAAATAGAGCGCATTTTGAGGAACGTTCCGGTACACCGTTTTTTCACGCCTTTCCTTCTGTTGGGGTTCGGCAGGATAACTCCGCACGATGTCGCTTTTTTTGTTAATCGTTCCGAACCATTTTTCCGCCAGGGCTTTTATCTCTTCCGTTTCCACATTGCCGCTTACGGCCATAATGGCATTATCGGGGTTGTAATATTTACCGTAAAATGCCTTGACATCGTCCATAGTGGCCTTTTCAATGTGACTTATCTCTTTTCCGATGGTATTCCAACGGTAGGGATGCTTTTTATAGGCCAGCGGTTTCAACAGAAGATAAACATCGCCGTAAGGCTGATTCAGGTAGTTCTGCTTAAACTCTTCGATAACCACCTGGCGCTGAACTTCAAGGCTTTCGGGACTAAAAGCCAGCGACAACATCCTGTCCGACTCGAGCCAGAAGGCAATTTCCAGATTGTTTTTGGGAATGGTCAGATAATAATTTGTAAAATCGTTGTTGGTAAAAGCATTGTTTTCCCCTCCCGCCACTTCCAACGGTTTATCGAATTTAGGAACATGGATCGACCCGCCGAACATAAGGTGCTCAAAAAGGTGGGCAAATCCGGTTTTATCGGGCTGCTCGTCTTTCGCTCCCACTTTGTACAGGATATTCACCGCCGCAATGGGTGTGGTTTTATCCTGCTGAACCAAAACCGTCAGTCCGTTATCCAGACGAAAACGTTCAAAATGTATCATATAATCACAATTCCATTAAAAAAACGCAAACTTAACAAGTATAAACGTATAAACTTAATTCGGGTGTTTTTATTTCGTTTATCAGAGAAGAGGCAGAGAAAGGATGTATTATAGTTGATGTAATATGTTTGATGTGATATGTTTTATCAGCCATAGGCAGACACGTGTAATATTTTGATGTAAGATATCAGATATTAGACATTAGAATTAAGAATGGGAACAGCTTACAGTATATGGCGATGCCTAAAAGCATGCAGCTATAAACCCGGTCGCTCTGAAAAAATCATTAAAAACGATTAACAAAAAAGATGTGTGTTACCAATTGATATAATGCACCTGAAAACCACTCTGCTTGTACGATTCGATGACCTGGCGACGCGAAGTAACAGCTTCCTGCTTTGTGATAAAGCCGTTGGAGGTGCGGTGTCCTCTGTCTGATTTTCCCCAGTTGGGAACGGTTTTAATGAGGATATCGTTGAATTTGTAATTGAGGTCGTAATCGGTTTTTTCGCGATGAATGTTGGAGATATACAGATGGTATTGCGGATTGTCGCCACCGGTCGGGTCGCAAAAACAGGAAGAGAATACGTAGTAATAATAAGGCCCTGTATATGAAGGCGCTACCACTGTGTTAATGAAAATACTGTTTTCGTCGGAGGCGGGAGAGCGTTTTGCGGGATTCAGGTTGTTGCGGTAAATTTTCCCGATAAAATCGTAGCAAATGGTTATTCCTGCCAGCAAAATATCCTGATCGCCGTCGTTGTCGTAGTCGCCCCACAAAGCAATACCGCTGCTAACGCCCGGCAGTCCGGCCACTATGTTTTCGAAATTGAAAGACGATTTGTTTTCATAAACCAACGTATAGGGACGTTCCAGCGATTCACCCGTCATCAGAATATCCATATCGCCGTCGTTATCATAATCGGCAAGGTCTATGGTACAGTTTTTCAATCCTTTAATGGCCACCGGTACTTCCCTGAAAAATACTCTCTCCTCATTGGTATAAACCATGCAAACCGGAAAACCTTCAACATCCTCACCGCTGATAATGAAATCCATATCTCCGTCAAGGTCGAAATCGACCCAGGCACAATCGCTGTTTCTCAGGGGGTAAAAAGTTTGCGCCAGACGAACAAATTTTCCGTTGTTGTTTTTATAAACCGCCGTAAAAGGTTTTCCGCCAATGTCTCCGGTAATTAGTACGTCAAGATCATTGTCGTTATCGAAATCGGCCCACCGTGCACTGCCGTTATACACTCCCGGGATGTTTGTATTTTGTTCGGTAAACAGCCCTTTGTCGTTTCTGTAAATTACCGTTGCCAGTTGATTGCTGTATCTTTTTCCGGTCACCAATATATCGGGGTCTCCGTCGTGGTCGAAATCGCCCCAGTCGAACGAGCCGTTGGAAACAGGGGTAAAACTCTCTTTCAGCCTGTAAAACCTTCTGTTTTTGTCGTTGCGATACAAGCGCATAATCAACTGTCCCGAAGCGTTGTACCCCGAAATCAGGATATCATCGTCACCGTCTTTGTCGTAATCGGCTGTAGCCGCCATTCCGCGCGACAGAGCCGGAAAAGGTGATGATACCGCAGAAAAATAATCTTTTTTGGTTTTTACGGAATATTGGGAAATGAGATACTCTTTGGTATCGGTATAATAATCTCCGGCAAGAAAAGCATCGGGGCTGCCGTTTGCATCCTGTATCCAGGCGGCAACAGGTTCGATAACACCGTGAAATCCGCTGTGAATTTCAGTAAATACCTGAGAATATACACGGGAAATAAAGAGAAAGGCTATTAGTAATAGTATTATGTGTTTCTTCATGTGTCGCTGATTATTGATAATTCAGGCTAAAAATAAAAAGAAATGTAATGTTACCCGATGTATTGGGAAATCTTTTTCAACAATAAATGTTTATTAACCGGCTTAAAAATAAAGTCGGTAAAAACCTCTCTGTTCTTCTTGTTATTAATTGTGTTACTGTCTGTTGTATGACAAATAATAGGCAGCGATCCCGCATTTCCTTTAATCTCTTTTGCCGTTTCGTATCCGTTTAGCCCGGGCATATAGTAATCCATAATAATCAAATCGGGTTGTTCGCCGGCTGCCAGTTCTATGGCTTCAAAACCGTCTTCGGCACATAAAACGTCAACATTTGCGTTCTTCAATAACCCTTTTATCAGCATTGAATTAATTTTTATATCGTCCACAATCAGAATTTTCTTCTTTTTTGAGCTTTCAAAAATCATAAGGCATAATAATTGGCAAAGTTTAAAAAACTCTTAATCAAAAAAATTTTACCAACATTATACC
>JALVZH010000150.1 GCA_027022105.1 Bacteroidales bacterium
TGAGGTCAATGTTGCCTGTGGCCGGTTTACGAAGTTGTCCCATTATCCAATGGTGCATTTTGGCCGTATCAACCGATGTTTTCCCGTTTTTAAATTTTGCGGCCAGCACGTTCACCCTGTCGAGCAGCTCTTTTTCGGTAAACCTTTTAAAGCCGATGGTTGTCAAAATGGATTCGAACTCCATTTTGGGGTAAACCACCAAAACGGGAATCATAAGTTCGGCCAATTTGGGATGCAGGTTCTCCTTTTTCAGATAACGGAACAGAGCTATCAATGTTTTAAATTTGAAATCGGGGGCTGCGGAATAATGATTCAAAGCAAATTTCAGTTTTTCTCCGAGAAAAACCCCGAGATATGAAGGATTTATATCCGTTTCCGAAATGATTTGTTCCATAACGGGGAACAGATTTTTTGAAAAGATAAAGGTATAAACATCCTCGGGAACATTCCACTTTTTCAACATTTTATAACGCTGAATAATATCTTCGGGAAGGTTTTTGCTCAGGCTTTGGATGTATTCGTCGTCCAACGGAATGGGTGCCGAGTCGGTATCGGGATACATTCTGTCGGCACCGGGAAGCACACGCTCGAACATTGTTGTTCCGTTCTCAAAAGATTTCCGTGTCTCTTTGGGTACTCCTTCAAAAGCCATTTTACAACGCTCTTCAATGGTTTCCAAAGCGGTTTCCACGTCGTCTTGGGGGGCAAAAAAGAGCACGAAAGCATCTTTTTTGGATGCATTCAGTTTTTTAAAGATTTTCCTTGTTTCTTCTTTGGTCAAAACCGGCGAAAGCTCTTCGCTGTGCGTCATGTTGGGTTTGTCGAGGCAGGCAATCACTTTCAGCCTGTCACTCAGCTCATCGGCAAAAACTTTTCCGGGCTGTGTAAAATGCGACAAGATGGTGAAAAATCCGGGCAACAGAACCGCCACAACCTTTTTATCGGTTTTAAAAATATCCTCAAAATATTTGTTCCCTTTAAAATCGCCGGGGGTCATAAACAGGTGGCGGGGTTTCCAGTCGGTGCTGTTTTCCACACTATTCCGCAGTTTGTTTTTTATGTTTAGCAATGCCCATTGCCTGAACATTTCGTTGTGGGTGAGTTCGGGAATCCACTTTGTGTGTGCCACCCCTTTTATTTCAACGCGGGTTCCGCCTTTGCAGCTTACATTTACATCCTGACGTGCAGCGCCCATGCCTGTACGGACTTTTCCGGTACTGCGGTTCAAAAAGCGGATGTAATCGCAGGTAAGCTTTACCTCATCGGGATTGGAACAGTCGGGGTAGGTTACCGTTTCGATAAGCGGCATACCCAAACGGTCGGTTTTATATACCCTGCGGTGACCTGTATCCGAAATCTCGCGGCACGAATCCTCCTCAATACTCAACTGTATCAACCTGATGGTTTTATGGGGAAGTTCAATGGCGCCTTCCACACCGAGGATAGCGGTACGCTGAAATCCGGTAGGGATACTCCCGTCGAGGTACTGTTTGCGGGTAATGTGTACCTCTCCCACAACATTCAGTTTTGAAAGCAGGGATATTTCCAAAGCTATTTCCAGAGCTTCGCGGTTCATGGGAAATGGCGGGGTATCGTCCACTTCGTAGGTACAGGCATTTTCGTTGTTGATGCGATATACGATTTCCTTACGCGTTTTGAACTCCATAAGAGCGGTGCCGTCATATTCGCCCAGCTCACTCAGTGTGGGCCGCATATGACGAATCAGTTCTGCATCATAATCTTCATCCTTGTTGTAAATACCTGCCGGACAGTGACAAAAAAGCTTTTCTTCGGTCAAAAGCTGCTGGTGGACTTCCAGCCCCGACATAAATCCGAGCCGGTCGTAATCGGCCTGTGTTGTTTTTTTTCTCGGAATGTATCCGACCTCCTGTTTTGTTTTGCTGTAATTCTCCTTCGGATCGAATCTCATATTTTATTGTTTCGATATGATATTAAAAAAAGCCCAAATGTACAGGATTTTTTTCATCTGCAAAGGTTAGCCGAACTTTAAAAAGTTTCAAAATAAAGAAAGAAAACAGGATGGTTTTGGCGGGTTCAGAGTGAGCCGACAGGAAGACCTTGAGCGACAGAGCTCAGAATTAATCTACAATTGATTTAAGATATCAGATGTCAGACGTAAGAATTAAGAACGGGAAGTTGCGGCAGGGATGGAAGCGGCAGCCCGCAGCCGGCAGGGCTTGTGAGGCTTGCGGCGAGGAGGCTGAGCGGTGAGCGAAGACCCCGCAGCCGCATTTTAGCCGAACAGCCCTGCCGGTGAGGACTACAAGCGGACAGCACTTGCGATGCCTGAAGGCATGCAACTACGAGCCTGCCCGGCCGCCCAAATAATAAAACTAAACATCAGCTGAAAATAATTTCTCTTCATCCCGGATAAGGTCGCCTTGAAAATTTTTATCTTGCAGCCCGAAAATTATGGTATAAAGTAAAATTTGATATGAAACCGGTATTACTTGTTCTTGCTGCGGGAATAGGCAGCCGTTACGGAGGGGTAAAACAGATGGATACCATCGGGCCTTCGGGAGAAAGTATTATTGATTATTCGGTGTACGATGCCATACGGGCAGGATTCGGCAAGGTGGTTTTTGTGCTGAACCCGAAAATAATCGATGCCTTCAAAGAGATTTACGAGCTCCGTTTAAGGGGAAAAATAGAAACCGAATATGTGTTGCAGGAGTTGGATAACATTCCCGAGGGCGTTTCTTATAACCCCGACAGAATCAAACCCTGGGGCACCGGTCATGCCGTACTGACGGCCAAAGAGGTGATTGACGCACCGTTTGCCGTGATTAATGCCGACGATTTTTACGGAAAAGTGTCGTTTGAGGTGATGAGCCGCTTTTTGAAGGAGCGCAACAACGATGATACGCATTATTCAATGGTGGCCTATTACCTGAAAAACACACTTTCGGAAAACGGTACCGTTTCACGAGGAATATGCTCGGTAAACAACGGCTTGCTTACCGATGTGGTGGAACGAACCAGTATTGTGAGAAAGGGCAACAAAGTGGTTTACACAGAAGATGAAAAGGAGTATCCAATTGACGAAAACAGCCTGGTATCAATGAATTTCTGGGGCTTTACCCCGAGGTATTTCGAACAATCGGAACAGATGTTCGTTGATTTTATTAAACAAAACGCCAACCAACTGAAAGCGGAATTTTACATTCCTTATGTTGTGAACAAACTGATAAAATCGGGCGAAGCGGATGTGCAGGTATTGGAAAGCAACAGCCAATGGTTCGGAGTTACATACAAAGAAGACAAACCGGTAACCATTGAAAATGTAAAACGACTGATTGATAAGGGCGTTTATCCCGGTAATCTGTGGAAATAAACTTGTTTAATGTTAATGTGATGATAAATAAGCTAAAATATTGGAAACCGGAAAATGAATTCCATTGTTCCCCTCCTTGGAGGGGTGTAGGGGTGGGTTTATTAAAAAAGATATTCACTTTTCTGGTTTCCAATATTTTATAATACGATTGATTTGTTAAGCTCAAAACGAATGCGATAAAACAAAACCATGCAAATAGATGAGATAATCGGAAAATACAACTTTTTAAAAGATTATATCCGGTATTCGCCTTTTGGCAACGGCCATATAAATGATACTTATCTGATAGAGACACCCGGTGAGGCTTTTATTCTGCAAAAGGTTAACAAAAACGTCTTTGATATTCCGGCACTGGTTTCAAACCTTGACTTTTTCTTTTCGGCATTATGGGAATATGAGTCGTTCAACGGCGTAAAGCTGACGCCAGCAGTTTATAAAAGCGATGAAGGTTCTTATCATGTTATTGACGACGAAGGTGCTGCCTGGCGGGTTATGGAATTTTTCCCGGGTTGCAGTTCCTATGCCATTTCGCCGGATACCGGTATTTCTTACAAAGCAGCCCGTGCCATGGGTTCTTTTCAGCTTTTTCTGAATGAATTGCCGGCGGCAAAATTCCGCGATACCATCAAAGGGTTTCACGATACACCGGGACGATACGAAACTTTTTTGCAGACACTGAATAAAATTGATAAGAGCAAGAAAAAAGAGGCGGCAAAAGAGATAGAGTTTGTATTGAAATACGGCGATATAGCATGCGATGTGCGTACTTTGTTCAACAGCGGCAAACTACACGAGCGTGTTACACACAACGATACAAAACTGGACAATATTCTCTTTACAGCTGACGGCCAAACACTTATCATTGATTTGGATACACTTATGCCGGGATACATTATGTACGATTACGGGGATATGGTACGTACCTTTACCAGTCCGGCCAAAGAGGATGAACGCGACATAGGCAAAGTGCAGTTTCGTATAGAACATTTTAAGGCACTGACCAAAGGATATGTAGAGGCTTTGAAAGGCAAGGTTGACAAAACGGAGACCCAATCACTGCTGACCGGTGCAAAAGCGATTATTTACGAACAAACCATCAGGTTTTTGAACGATTATTTGCTGGGAAATATTTATTACAAAGTAAAATATCCCGAACACAACCTTGTACGGACACGTACCCAGATAAAATTGTTGGAAGGTATTTTGTCAAATGAAAAAATGTTGTCGGATTATATTGAGGAGTTAGCAGATAAGTAAAATAAAGTTTAAAAATGGATAACATGCGCATAATCAAGCGTCTAAGGCGGAAGGGGGGGGGATTGGTACCGTTAACCAAAACATAACTGTCAATTGGAAGAAAAAATGATTAAACCGAGAAGTATTTATATTGGAAATAAATGTTCCCCTCCATTGGAGGGGTGTAGGGGTGGGTTATATATTCTTTTATTATTGTAAAAATCCGTTAAACAAGGGTGATAGAAATTAACATTTTATATAAATACGTGAATATAAAACATTAAAATAACTTACCCCTTAATCCTCCCGACGTAAAGTCGGGATGAGCTCTCCCAAGGGGAGATTAGTACCGTTAACCAAATCAAAACTGTTAAATTGGAAAAAGAATCTATATTTGGAAAACAAAATTTAATAATAACACCTATGAAAAAATCTATTATTCTGTTTTTCCTGCTTGTTGCCACCGTATCCACACTACCGGCACAAACAGTACAATTCAACCACACTGAAAAGAACAAAGAACACCTGTTTACGCTTCAAAACAAACAGGTTACATTAAGCGTTGCCATTAAAAACGGAATCTTGTTTTCCGACACACTGCGCAGCAACGAAAACTGGACGGCAACATACCACCGCCGTTCGTGCGAGCTGATTAGTGATGCCGGTTTTGACATCAGGGTGGTATATAACGCCTGGCGGGCACCGGGCAAAGAGAACAATGCCGACAATCCGGTTGACTTCGGTAAAGACGATTTCCGGTTCGACCGCTATGCATTGGCCGAAAGTACCGGGAACGAACGGCAATTGGACCTTTACTTTAAGGGAACAAACAATCCGTTTGAGTTGAGAATAACGTACAAACTTGACGGAAACGACTATTTTGTCCGTCGCAAACTGGTGATTAAAGACCCCACCGACCGCGGGCATTTTATCGACCGCATAGACCCTGCAAAAGGCATATTTGCCTTTGTTTCGACAGGTGGTGACGAAAGCAACGAAATTTCCATCGGTGTTGAGGCATTGGACAATGCATATTCCGAAAAAATCACTTCCGGCGGTAACAACACAAAGCTTCAAATACCGAAAGAGGGCGGCTTTGGGCAGCCTGTGGCTTTTACCAACGGTGAAGGCGGCGGATTTGCAGGACTGGAATATCCCACCGGCACCACGGAGGTAAAACCATTGGGAAACAACATGTTTCATATTGACAGCTACCAGTATTTCGGTAAAAAAGCCGGCACCCTGCCCGTTGAAAGCAACTGGGAAGTAATGGCGGTAACCCCCCAACCCTATGTAAAAAAATGGTTTTACGATTATGTGGACAGAATCAGGGTGGCACCTGCAAAACCTTATACGCTTTACAACAGTTGGTACGACCTGCGGTCGCCTGCCTTTGCCAACAGGGGAAAAAACGGCATTCCGCAGCAAGCCGTTATGAATGAGGAAAACAGCATGCGTATCATCCGCCTGTTGAGAGAGAATATGATTAAAAAACACGGAATCAAATTGGATGCTTTTGTGCTTGACGACGGCTGGGACATTTACGAGAGCGACTGGAAACTACGCACAGACCAATTCCCCAACGGCTTAAAACCCCTTTCGGATACGCTTGCCAAAACCGGTACCCGCCTCGGTATCTGGTTCGGCCCCATCGGCGGATATTCTTTTGCCATGAAACGGGTTAAATGGATGGGTGAACACGGCTACGAAGTTACGGGGCACAAGTATGAATACGGTTCCGCCATGTTGTGTCTGGCCGGAAAAAATTACAGCCGGCTTTTCAGAAAACGAATTACCGACTTTACACGCGACGACAAAGTGGGTTTTTATAAATGGGATGGAATACAGTTTGCCTGCTCGGAACCCGGTCACGGCCATCCGGTAGGGATTTATTCGCGAAGAGCCATCATGGAATCGGTAATTGATAAATGTAATGCCGTGCGGGCCATCGACTCCGATGTGTATCTGAACATAACCTCGGGAACCTGGCTGAGTCCCTGGTGGGTACAGTATGCCAACCAGATTTGGATGGATGCCGCCGATTACGCCTTTTCGGACGTGCCCTCGCTCAACCGCCGCGACAATGCCATGACCTACCGCGATTATGCTTTATACAACGACCTGAAAATGAGAAAGCTCTGGTTTCCCGTTGCCAATCTGATGACCCACGGAATTATCAAAGGCCGGCTCGAAAACATTTCCAAAGGCGGAGAACCCATCGACCGGTTTACCAATAATGCGGTGCTCTATTTTGCACGCGGGGTATCCATGTGGGAACTCTATATCTCGCCCGACATCCTTACCGACAAAGAATGGAATGCCTTGTCGCAATCGGTACTGTGGGCCAACGACAAACAGGATGTAATGGCTACCACTTTTATGCAGGGAGGAAATCCCGCCCTCGGCGAAAGTTATGCCTATCTTCATTTTAAAGGAAAAAAAGGCGTTATAGCCGTACGTAACCCCAAAGTTGAAGATGACGAACTGCGCATCACCCTGACACCGGAAGACGGACTGGATGAAGATGCAGTAAATCTTGTGATTGAACAGGTGTATCCCTACCGCAGAATTTTACCGCAATTATACGGTGCCGGCAGCATTCTTACCATACCTCTCGATGGTTACGAAACAGCCGTTTTTCACGTTTACCCGTTAGAAAGCAGCAGAAGACCGCTTCTGGCCGATGCACGCTTTACGCTGAATACGGATAAAAATGTTCTTAACTATACGGTATATGAAACAGGCCCGGATGTGAAGTTCCTCAATCCGCAACTTATTGGTGATTTGTACATCGACGGCAAAAAAGCCGCAATTCAACAATTAAAAGGAGGGAGAAAAGCCGGTTTTGTTGAAAAACCAATCACGGTAAATGAAAAAGAGGATAAAAAATCAATCGGGTGGAGTATTGAATACGGGAATAATCCGGGGCAAACAATAAATGAAGTGGCATTGCTGTTGAAAGAACCCGCTACGGAAAGCGATTTTCCCAAGGTCATCCTTTCGGTTAACGGCAAATCCGTTGTCCTGAAAAAACAGAGCATTAAAGGGAAATGGATATGGTACAGCGCTGCATTGCCTGATAATTCGGGCAATCCGGAATTACGACTCATGAAAAACGGCTGGAAAGGAACCGCCGAAATCTGGGTCAATAAAACCGTAAAGCTGAATCCCGTATCCATTAAAGCGGTAATGAACGAAAAAATAAAAGATGAGGTGATGCCGCCCCTGCCCTATGCTCCGGACGAAAAAAGAAATTACATTCTGGTGAAAAAAACGGAGATGTAAGCAAACAATAACCTCACGGGTCGAACGCCGGCTGCGCGATTCACATCAAAAAGAATCATAATTCGTTAAATCCGTGTAATTCGATAAAAAAATCATCGAATTACACGGATTACTCTAATTTAAACCCGCCGTAGGTAGGTTTAAATTTGTATTGTACCAAGTGGATTAGGATTTGGTCATTCAATCAATTTATAAAATGCTTAATTCTAATATGTTAACTTTAATAAGTTTATTCTATATTTGCACGTATAAAATGAAACGGATTTAAAACCATGGACAAAAGATTAACTCTAAAACTTGATTAATCTGTAATTGAACAGGCAAAAGCAAATACATCTTCCCATAAAAGAAGTTTATCAAAAATTATAGAATCTTCTTTAAGAACACTTATTAATAAAGATAATGATGACAATAAACCGGATATTGAACTTTCACCTTTTGTAAAAAGCATGAAAACCGGTGTCAATATCCCTGCAAACCTTGACTACAAATCCGAATTTTTAAACCATCTGGTCGAAAAACATTAACCTTAAACTCCTGCTCCCCTGATAGCACACAACTTTTTAACACATAATCGTTATGGGCAATATAAGACTACAAAAAATGAAAAGAAAAAATTCGTTTAACTCAATATAATTTAGTATCTTTGCACTACAATATGGAAAATAAAAATGACATATTATTAAAGATTTTATCTGCTGACGAATCAGGTAAAATTGAGAAAAAGTATGCCGAAACCATTAGTTTCTATAAAAAGTGTAGTGAATTGATTGAGAGGACTTATTTTGCTTTAGGCAGAAAAAAACAATATAATTATACAACTCAATCAACAACAAATGGCAGAATTGACAGCAGAAAAATTTCCGCAACGTCCCAGATTTAAATCTACACAGGACTGGAATGATTTTATTGGCTCCCAACATCAAGGATTGACAGGAGACTATTTACTACAATTACGGGTGCAATGTTATAATGAAATTGAAGCAATAAGAAAAAGACCTTTATTGGTGTATGCTTCCGGATTTTTAAATGCACCTCAAGGTGCTCCTGTTTCAATAGACCTTTCAGACATTGATGGATTTACTGACTTAGTTAGCTCGTTTAAAGAAGCGGATAGCGTTGACGTTCTTGTTCACAGTCCAGGAGGGCAGCCGGATGCTACTGAAAGAATAGTCAATATATTAAGAAATAATTTCAGAGAAGTACATTTCATAATTCCACATTCCGCATATTCAGCAGCAACAATGCTTGCTCTTTCCGGAAACTCTATTACAATTCATCCCAGTGCTACTTTAGGCCCAATTGACCCTCAAATAAATGGAATACCCGCTCGTTCAATCAAAAGAGGGTTTGAAAAAGTTCGAGACATTCTAAAAGAGGAAGGACCAGAGGCTCTTCCGGCATATATACCGTTAATTGAAAAATATTCCCTTGATCTTTTAGAAATATGCGAGGATTCTGAAAAGTTATCAAAAGAGCTTGTGTCCGATTGGTTGTGTGAATATATGTTTGGAGGGAAGAAAAGAGCGGAAGATGTTAAAGAAACGGTTGATTTTTTTTCTGATTATGATAGACATTTATTACATTCCAGACCTTTGCTTTATAAAAAAATAAAGGGATTGGGCTTAAATATTTCTATTGCAGATAATGACCTTCAAGAGTTAATTTGGGAAGCATACATAATGCTAAATGGATTTTTTAATATGACCACTTTTGTAAAGTTATATGAAAATACAAGAGGTGTTACTTGGGGAAAACAAGTTAATATAGTTCAGCCACCAAATCCTAATCCTCAACAAAAAAAGCAAAGTTCATAACAATATATTAGATAAATACGGAATGAGTGCTAAATATGAATATTTTAGCCATAAGTAAAGAGTTGGAAAAATTGAAAGTGAAGTTTTTCAAAAACACGCACTACACCTAAACTAACCCTGTTCCAACATTACTCCCCCACCTCAAAATGCCTGCCTTGCGAATGGGCTGCAAATTCGGGTGCATAAAGGCACTGTACCGTGGCAATCCCCGAAGAGAAACTGCCCTTTTGGGTTACTTTGAGCTTGTATTCAAAAACATGAACCCCTTTGGGCAGTCTGCCCATAAAGAAATCTACGGAAGCATCCTTTATGTTTTGATAATATCCGATACCTCCCCGGTACTTCACTCCCGAAAAATGTTCTGCCGTTTCAAAAGCAGCGGCGTGCATATCTTTCAGATGCACATATTCCATATCACGGTTGGCGGCAACAACTAACCGTACCTCTATGGTCTGACCGGTGTGCAGTTCGGTGTTTTCCGTCAACGGAACAATTACGGGGCCCTGCGGTGTTATCTTTCTGAGGAAATATTTTTTATCCACAGTCAAATCCGTCTGATGGGAATTTATCTTATCTAAGTCTTCAAAATATTGATAATAGGCTGCCCCCCAGGCAATTGTTTTGTTTTTGTTTTCAACGGTAATGCTGCCCATTTCAGGCTTTATCTCATCCCTGAACCAGGTCTTTTTGATGTATCCCGATCCGGCCTGCCCTTTTGCGGTTAACGGTTTTCCGCCGACGGTAATTCTTACAT
>JALVZH010000151.1 GCA_027022105.1 Bacteroidales bacterium
AACATTGGCATGTCCGGCAATGGCCGAACCGGGTGCTTTTTTTGCACCTATTTTTTCTACAATAGCGGCATCGGCCTGCAACTCGCCGTCCACTTTAAGCTTCGGGTCCATTTTTTTAGCCAGTTCAACGGCCGCCACCACCTTATCTACTTTTTCATGTTTGGCGCTTCCTTTTGTGGAAAAACTCAGCATGGCCACTTTGGGGTCGAGTCCGGCAATGTTTTTGGCGGTTTTTGCCGATTCAACGGCAATTTCGGCCAGCTCCTGCTCGGTCGGGTCGGGGTTTACGGCACAATCGGCAAAAACCAAAATACCTTCATCCCCGTATTCGGGCTTGTCGGTAATCATAATAAATGCCCCCGAAACAGACGATACACCCGGTAGGGTTTTTACAATCTGAAAAGCAGGGCGTAAAACGTCGCCGGTGGCATTGGCAGCTCCCGCCACTTCGCCGTCAGCTTTACCGTCCTTAATCAAAAGGGTTCCCAAATACAGCGGGTCTTCAACCAAAGGAATTGCTTTTTCAAAGGTCATCCCTTTGTGTTTTCTTATCTCCGCGAGCATGTTTGCATAACGCTCTTTATCGGGATGGTTTTTCGGGTCGATAATAACGGCTTGTTCAATCGATTTAAGCCCGAATGATTGCGCAAGGTTTGTTATTTCATCCCTGTTGCCCAGCAAAATGATGTTGGCCAGCTTGTGTTCCAGCACGTAATCGGCTGCTTTTAAGGTTCTCTCTTCGGTACCTTCGGGCAATACAATGGTCTTGTTTGCCTTTGCAGCCATTTGATGTATTTTGTCTATTAATTCCATTGTTTTGTTAATGATGAATTTTGCTGCAAAAGTATTACTAATTTTGTTGCCGAAATGAATTATTGTTAATTTAGTAACAATTTATTTTTGTTCTATAATTAACGGAAAATCAGTTAAAAATAAAATCGGTTGTTGGTTGATACCGCTTATAGCAGGCTTAACGATACAATATTCTCTTTTGGAAAAGGAGAGATGTTGTCTGATACGTTGAATAATATTGATTCTACGTTTCTTCAGAAGACATTTCTGGGGACATCCCATGTTGTGATTCAGCCTGAAAATATTTATCATTCGGGGCATGAGTGGTTAATGATGGCCATGCTTTCCATTGTCGTTGTTTTTGCCGTAATTAATTTTCTTGTGCCGGGAAAAATCTGGCAGACCATTTTGTTCCCTTTTAATTACAAAGAGATGGCCTTTGGGCTAAAAGATCATTTTGTGATTACCACAGGGCATATTATTCCTGTTTTGTTTTTTATGAACTTTGTAATGGCCGTAACCACTCTGGTTTACCTTACATATTATAACGCTTTGCCCGGAATGATGCTTGACTTTGGTGAACGGAATCTGTTTTTGTTAATTATGGTTGCGGTACTGATTTATTTAACGGCAAACCGCTTGTTTATATGGATAACCAATATGATTTTGGATATGCCCGCTCTGGCACGGTTACACATCAGGTTGAATTACTATATTGAAGCATCTACGGGAATGCTTCTGACCTTTTTGTTGTTAATCTTTTTCTATACCGGTACGGCTGTTGTGCTGACATCAGGATTGCTTCTCATTTTGATACTGTTGTTTTATAAATGGACTTTATTGTTGATTATGGGAATAAAATTAACGAAGATTCATTTGCTGCATTTATTTTTATATCTTTGCACGCTCGAATTGCTACCCTTATTGGTAGCAATGAAGTGGCTTGGTAATAATATTTACTGACAAGGAGGGGCAAAGGTAAGCAACTGTTAACCAATATGGTAGAAGAGAAACACAAAACAGGAGGGGAACATTGAAGGTAAAAAATATATTAGTTTCGCAGCCGAAACCGGCAGACTTTGAGAAGTCGCCTTACTCAGAATTGAGTAGGAAATTCAATGTAAACATTGATTTTGAAAAGTTTATTTCCATTGAAGGTATCTCGGCCAAGGAGTTTAGAATGAACAAACAAAGCCTTAACGGGCACACGGCGGTTATTCTTACCAGCCGCCATGCTGTTGATCATTTTTTCAGGATTGCCAAAGAACTTCGATACGAAATTCCTCCCTCGATGAAATATTTTTGTATTTCCGAAGCAACTGCCTATTATCTTCAAAAATACATTCAATACCGGAAGAGAAAAACATTCTTTGGGAAGCAGAAATTTGCCGACCTGATGGATGTGATTCGCAAACATCCCGAAGAAAAGTTTTTTGTACCCTCCTCCGATATCCACAAGCAGGCAATGTTTGATATGCTCGATAAGGAAAAGATTAATTACAGCCGTGGTATAATTTATAAGACGGTAGCAGCTAATCTTTCGCATGTTGACATTAATTCTTACGATTTGCTGGTGTTCTTTAGTCCTGCCGGAATTGAGTCGTTAAAACAGAATTTTCCCGATTTTGAACAGGGCGAAAAACTGATCGGAGCATTCGGGCCTACCACAACCAAAGCAGTAAAAGATGCAGGATTGCGACTTGACATAGCCGCTCCCACAAAAACAGCTCCTTCAATGACCATGGCCATTGAACAATACCTTGAAAAAGAGGCAAAAGAACGCAGGAGAAGATCGCGCAACAAGTAAATTTAAATGAATGTACCGGTAAAAACAGTTGCTTTGCCAAACTGTTTCGTCTCTAATGTTCGAAATTCATAATCCTTACTGAAAATCCCGTAAATTGCCGACCCCGTTCCCGACATGGAAGCATAGAGTGCTCCATTCTTATAAAGCAGTTTTTTTATCGCCCGAAGAGCAGGATGTCGTTTAAAGATAACCGGCTCGAAATCGTTGAAAACAAAATCTTTCCATTGTTCTACGGATGATTCGGGAATAATACTCAAGTGTGATTTTTGATGATTTCGGGGTTTTATCATGCTGAATGCCCCGGCCGTATTTACCGGTTCGGTATATACTACCACAAATCGGTATCCTTGTAAAAAACCGGGTAACAGCAAAAGTTGCTCGCCCCTTCCGGCAGCAAAAGCAGGCCGGTTTTTAATAAAAAACGGACAGTCGCTGCCCCAAAGTAATGAAATTGCTTCAAGACTTTCGTTATTCAACCCGAGATAAAATGTTTCATTAACGGATTTCAGGAAAAATGATGCATCCGACGAGCCTCCGCCCAGTCCGCTGCCTGCCGGAATGTTTTTCAACAGGTGAATTTCAACGGGGGGAATTCCATACGTATTGTGCAAA
>JALVZH010000152.1 GCA_027022105.1 Bacteroidales bacterium
TGTTTCGGAAAGCTTTTATTTAGAAGGGCTATCTCTAATTTTGTTAAACGTTTGTTACTCATAGGCAGACACGAACGTGTTTGTGTGTGTATATTTACATGGATTATAATTAAACACATAAATTAATGATACACTAAAAAATCGATTATACAAAAGCACTCGGTTTCGTATCCGAAAAAGAGGTAAAAGATTATCAGCAGGAGATAGAGAAGCATTTTATTGCCATTAAAGAACGCACGGGAAAGGGCAACGACTTTTTGGGATGGGTTGACTTGCCCGACAATACCCCGGAAGCACTGTTGAAAAAAATTGAAGACACGGCTGCCGGTTTAAGAAAAAAATCGGAGGTATGCGTTGTGGTGGGAATCGGCGGTTCGTATCTTGGTGCGCGCGCAGTGATTGAGGCATTGTCACCTCATTTCAACCTGCTGAAAAAGAAAGCCGGAAATCCGGTGGTATTGTACGCAGGCAACAACATCAGCGAAGATTATCTTGCCGAATTGGTAAAGGTTTTGGATGAAAAGGATTATACCCTGATTGTCATTTCAAAATCGGGTACCACCACCGAGCCTGCCATTGCTTTTCGTGTGTTGAAAAACCACCTTGAACAAAAATACGGCCGTGAAAACGCCAAAGAGAGGATTGTTGCCATTACCGACAAATCGAAAGGTGCACTGAAAGAGCTGGCCGACAACGAAGGATACGAAACCTTTGTCGTTCCCGATGATGTGGGTGGCCGCTATTCGGTACTGACGCCCGTGGGATTGCTGCCCATTGCCGTAGCCGGTTTTGACATCCGTGCTCTTTTGAAAGGGGCACAACAGATGAAAGCCCACAGCGATAAATCGGCAGATATTGACGAAAATCCGGTGGCTGCCTATGCTGCCGTCCGCAATGCATTGTATAACAAAGGAAAAACCATTGAGATAATGGTAAATTACGAGCCAAGGCTGTTTTATGTTACCGAATGGTGGAAACAGCTTTACGGCGAAAGCGAAGGGAAAGAAAACAAGGGAATTTTCCCGGCAGGTGTCAGCTTTACCACCGATTTGCATTCCATGGGACAATACATTCAGGAAGGGTTGCGAAATCTGTTTGAAACCGTACTTTCGGTGGAAAAACCGGCTCATGAATTATTGATTCCCGAAGATGAAAAAAATCTTGACAAACTCAATTATATTGCCGGAAAACCGGTGCACGAGGTCAATCATATGGCCGAACTGGGAACGGCAATAGCCCACGTTGACGGTGGTGTACCCAACCTGAAAGTGACCATTCCCGAAATTTCGGAAGAGACACTGGGCGAAGTTATCTATTTTTATGAACTGGCCTGTGCCGTAAGCGGTTATATACTGGGTGTCAATCCGTTTGACCAGCCGGGTGTGGAAGCATACAAACGGAATATGTTTGCACTGCTCGGAAAACCCGGTTTTGAAGCCGAATCGGAAGCCATAAGAAAAAGATTGTAACATGCTGAAACGCCGGTTTGTTTCTGTTTTATTATTGGCAACAGCCATTCTTTTTTCTTCCTGTTCAAAAACGCCGCAAGAGTCGTTTGTACTGCTGAAAAATATTGAGGGTAACTGGAAATCAACAGAAAATGTGATTGTTTACGACAGTTGGAAAATTACAAACGACAGTTTGGTTTCCGGAAAACGGTTTTCGGTTAACGGCAGCGATACCATTTTAATAGAAAATTATTCTTTGAAAATGGAAAACGGACGGTTTCTGTTTGAAATACAAAAAGATAAAAAAAACAAAATGGTGTTCCCCTTTGTAAAAGCAAATGGAAAAAGAGCAGTGTTTGAACAGACTGAATACGATTATCCGCAACGCATTATCATTGGTTTCCCCAAAGATTCGGTTTACCGTTTCCGGCAGGAAAACATCAGGGGAAACAAGCCGGTAAGTTTTATTATGAAAAGGATTTGAATATTTTGTTTCAAAAATAAATCGCAGAAAAGTTTTTTTTCATGCCGAAAGCATGAAAAAGAACCATAATCCGTTAAATCCGTGTAATTCGATGATTTTTTTTCATCGAATTAAACGAATTATAAGGATTAATTTTGTCGGTGGTAAAATTAATTTATGTTTCTATCATTTAGATTGGAATATACAAAACAGATTAATATAGGACTGAAAAATAACAAGTTAAATTGAAATATATGAAATTCAACGAACTAATTCTAAAACGGCAAAGCGACCGAAAATATACCGGCAAACCGGTGGAACACGAAAAGCTAATGCAATGCCTTGAAGCGGCAAGGCTGGCACCCTCGGCCAGCAACTCACAGCCATGGACTTTTGTTGCAGCTATCGAAAAGCAGCTTGTAAACAATCTTGCCAAAGCCAGTGTGGGACCTCTGAGAAGCTTTAACAACTTTGTTAAGCAGGCGCCCGTGATAGTGGCCATAGTAATGGAAAAGCCCAAAGTTATCACCGAAGTGGGAGGGAAGATTAAGAAAAAAGAGTATCCGCTAATTGATATCGGTATTGCTGCCGAACATTTTTGTCTTCAGGCCACCGAACTCGGTTTGGGAACCTGTATGCTGGGCTGGTTCGACGAAAAAAAGGTAATGGAACTGTTGAATGTACCCGAAGATAGAAACGTACCGCTGTTAATCACGCTTGGCTATACCCCCGAAAATTACAAACACAGAAAAAAAATCCGAAAAAAACCGGAAGAAGTTTTCAGATTTAACGGGTATAACAAAAGTTGAACGAAGGATTTAACAGAAGTTATTTGGAGTTAGTGTAGTAAAAAATACAAAATATTTGAAGCCGGAAAATGAATTCCGCTATTCCCCTCCTTGGAGAGCTTGTCCCGACTTTACGTCGGGAGGTGTAGGGGTGGGTTTTACAATAAAGATATTCACTTTTCCGGCTTCAAATATTTTGTAATACAGCAAATTGATTAAATTAAAAAACTTTGCAAAAAAAAATCCCCGCCGGCAGAAGGGCAGGGATTTGTCAAAATCAAGGGCTTTTTAGTGTTTAATGATTTTAGCCGAACTGACAGAGTTACTGGCGATAATGTGTATGAAATAGATTCCGGCGGGGTAAGGGGTCATATCAAGGGTTAATTCACGATTGATTACCGTTTGCTTTTGTGCTACAACTTTTCCAATGTTATTAATTATCTGAATGTTTACTTTTTTCCCTTCACTGTTATACATCACTTTTAAAGTGTTTGAAACCGGATTGGGGAAAACTTTTAACAGCTCTGTCTTTGATTTGATTTTGTCTTTGGTTCCCAGCCATTGATAGCCGAAGAAATCGCTGTTTTTCTTGTATTGAGCCCTGATTGTATCCACATAGGTTAAAAAGTTGTCAAAGGCTGATAATCCGTCGGAAGCAAAGGCACCGGTAAAGGCAACATCCACCGATTCCACATCACCGGGTTTAAAGGTAAAAGGACCGGAAATGCCTGTACCTCGCAAATCCCTTGGATTAAGGCCTGCCGTTTCAGCCGTCCAGTCCACAGGGCCGTATGGTTCTATTCCGCCGGTTCCCCAGTTGCACGGATCGCTGGTTCCGGGAAATATAAAACGGCATGCCGGACCATAAGAATTGGTATTAACATGCCCAAATCCTCCATATTCAAGTAAAGTACCGTCTAACCAGATAGTTTTCATATAGTTATAATATTGAAAATCATATCTGGGATCATAATTATTTTGACCAAAATTAATTAGAGGAGCCATAAAAGCCGTAAGTCCAAGTCGTTCGTTATCAACAATTCCGTCGCCAAACCCTATTCCGGTAATACTTTCGTCGCACCCGCCGGCGGGGTTGTCGCTGTTATCGGCATCCATATACGGTCCTCCAAGGATAATGACACCCTGAACCGGCGTATTGTCTCCGTATTCCTTGTCTGTTTCTTGTCCGTTGTATCCGAAATAGGTACTGCGGCTCACGTCACAGCCAACATAATCATCCCAGGCGTAACCAATATCAAAGTCGGTGAACAGCGCAAGATAAGTACTGTCGTAGCTGTTTTGCGAACGGTTGAAAATTTTGTAATTCATAAAAATGGTATTTTCAAACGAAGGTTTGTCGGGATTATGAAAGGCATAAGCCATTACATGAACCTCTATTCCCAACGGAGTACCCTCCGATTCGGTATGTTGTTGCAAATCATTCAAAATAAAAAATCCGCATTTGTCACCCCGGATAAGGGGATAATCGCCATTATAAGGATTATAAACACTGTCGCCGTCAACATCTACAAAAGGAGCCAGAAAGCGTGCTTGTCCCAGTGCCGTATTACCGTTGCCCGGCCATTGGGCAATATCTTCAATGGGTTCGTAATCAGGATCATTCCAGTGCAGTTTGTGGTATATCACCTCCTCTTTGGTAAGTACTCTGATTTTGTTCCAGTCTTTGATGTGTAAACTGTCTGCCCATAAACCGTTTTCATCGGAGCAAACGGGACCGGGCCAAAAATCGAAGCCTAACTGATTGTATCGCGAGCCGGCAAAATGCAATTTTCCAGTGTTGTCTTTTCCTCCTATCCAAAAGGAGTTGGTAAATAACGAATTTACTCCTCCTCCTTTGGGAAATTCAAATAAAGGATTAAAGTCATAACCTTCAATACTATCACTACCCTTTTGAAAAAACACATTACCAACATTTATAGCTGCATTTATATTGTTAATGTCCAATACGGAAGAGTATTTTTCATTGTGAATTAATATGATAACACTGGCAATCGATTCATAGCCCGAATTTCCTTCCGAATCTTTTATGGCATATTTAAAGTCAAGAAATGTTTTGACTTTGTAATAATGATCATAATCAATAATATAGGTAATGGTGCTATCGGTATGTTTATAAGCATCATTGGCAAAATAAATTTGCATGGGAAGTCCTTCGGGGCTGTAATCGTTTTCAAGGACATGAACCGTAATTGTATCACCGAGATAGGCATCTACCGTATCGTTAAAGGCAACAGGTGCTGAAAGCAGTTTTAATACCGCAATTAGAGCACCAATCGAAAGAAAAATTCTTTTTTTCATGAGCGTAGTATTAAATTATTTAACTGTTAAAATGAAATTACCCGGTACTTTTTATTTAGACGAAAATAAAAACAGGTAAGTTGTACGTTGTTTGTATATAAAAAATCCCCGCTGGCAGAAAGGCAGGGATTTGTCAAAATCAAGGGCTTTTTAGTGTTTAATGATTTTAGCCGAACTGACAGAGTTACTGTTGATAATGCGTATGAAATAGATTCCGGCGGGGTAAGGGGTCATATCAAGGGTTAATTCACGATTGATTACCGTTTGCTTTTGCGCTACAACTTTTCCAATGTTATTAATTATCTGAATGTTTACTTTTTTCCCGTTACTGTTATACGACACTTTTAAAGTGTTTGATACCGGATTGGGGAAGACTTTTAATCGCTCTGTTTTTGATTTGACTTTGTCTTTGGTTCCCAGCCATTGGTAGCCGAAGAAATCGCTGTTTTTCTTATACTGAGCCCTGATTGTATCCACATAATTTAAAAAGTTATCAAAGGCTGATAATCCGCCGGAAGCAAAAGCACCGGTAAAGGCAACATCCACCGATTCCACATCACCGGGTTTAAAAGTAAAAGGACCGGAAATACCAATTCCACGGTAATCTCCCGAATCAACGGTTGCTGTTTCAGCCGTCCAGTCCACAGGGCCGTATGGTTCTATTCCGCCGGTTCCCCAGTTGCACGGATCACTGGCTCCGGGAAATATAAAACGGCATGCCGGACCATAAGAACCTGTATTAACATGTCCGGCACCTCCATATTCAAGCACAGTTCCGTCTATCCAGACGGATTTCATACGGTTATAATATTCAAAGTCAAGGCGAGGATCACTATTAGGTAAATTGGAAGAATTATAGGAATCAATAAAACCGGTCATTCCAAGACGTTCGTTATCAACAATTCCATCGCCAAACCCTATTCCGGTAATGCTTTCGTCGCACCCGCCGTCGGGATTATCGCTGTTATCGGCATCCAAATACGGTCCGCCAAGGATAATAACACCCTGAACCGGCGTATTGTCTCCGTATTCCTTGTCTGTTTCTTGTCCGTTGTATCCAAAATAGGTACTGCGGCTCACGTCACAGCCTACATAATCATCCCAGGCGTAACCAATATCAAAGTCGGTAAACAGTGCAAGATAAGTACTGTCGTAGCTGTTTTGCGAACGGTTGAAAATTTTGTAATTCATAAAAATGGTATTTTCAAACGAAGGTTTGTCGGAATTATGAAAGGCATAAGCCATTACATGAACCTCTATTCCCAACGGGGTACCCTCCGATTCGGTATGTTGCCGCAAATCATTCAAAATAAAAAATCCGCATTTGTCACCTCGAATAAGAGGATAATCGCCATTATAGGGATTATAAATACTGTCACCATCAACATCTGCAAAAGGAGCCAATATTTTGGATTGTCCCAGTGCCGTATTACCGTTGCCCGGCCACTGGGCAATATCTTCAATGGGTTCGTAATCAGGATCGTTCCAGTGCAGTTTGTGGTATATCACCTCCTCTTTGGTAAGCACCCGGATTTTATTCCAGTCTTTGATATTTAAACTGTCGGCCCATAAACCGTTTTCATCGGAGCAAACGGGACCGGGCCAAAAATCGAGGCCTAACTGATTATATCTTGTACCGGAAAAATGAAGTTTTCCGGTATTGTCTTTCCCGCCAATCCACAAAGAATTAGATGCCAAAGAATTCACTCCTCCTCCTTTTGGAAATTCATATATACGTGTTGGTATGGTTTCTCCAAAGCTATCAAACCCATATTGAAAAAATGAATTTCCTGCATTAATTGCTGCGTTAACATTGTTTATGTCCAATAAAGAAGAATACTTTTCATTATGAATAATGATAATAACACTGGCGATTGATTCATAACCCGTATTACCATCCGAGTCTTTAATTGCATATTTAATGTCAAGTAAAGAACGGAAATTATGAAAGCGTTCAAAATCAATGATATATGTAATTGTACTATCGGTATAAAAATCGGCATCGGGTGCATAATATATATGCATGGGAAGTCCTTCGGGGCTGTAATCGTTTTTGAGGACATGAACCGTAACGGTATCGCCGAGATAGGCATCTACCGTATCGTTTACGGCAACAGGATTTGAAAGCAGTTTAAATACTGCAAACAGAAAAACGGTTGAAAGTAAAATTCTATTTTTCATAAGTGTAAAATTTAAATTTTTAAACATTGATTTACCCGGGCCTTTTTTAGTGGAGACGAAAATAAAACCGCATGAGTTGTCCGTTTTTTATTTTACAAGCGTAACGGTTCCGGTTTCCGTCCTGTTTTCCGTTTTTCCGGTAGTGCCGTTTGTATAGGTGAAAACGATTTTCCAGATGTATGTTCCCGGAGGACAAACGGTTCCGTTGCAGGTTCCGTCCCATCCCGTTTCCGGATTATCATTGCTGAAAATAAGATTTCCCCATCGATTGTAAATCTGCATTGTAAAACCTATGATACCTTCCGCCCGAATCACTTTGAACTCGTCGTTTAAACCGTCGCCATTGGGTGTAAAAGCATTTGGTAATACAATATTCACTTCGTTTTTTTGTATCGAAGCCGTATCGGAAGCCGTACATCCGTTTTTCCACACGGTAACCGAATAGATTCCCGGTTTGTTAATTACATAATCATAATCCCGGTTTCCGTCCTGCCATATAAGCGAATCGTAAATACCTGAAAAATCAAAATCCAAAAAACAGGAAGAACAAAGAATTGTATCACCGCCCAAATCAACTTGCGGGGTTTCAAATATTGTTACATCGCTTGTTGCCGAGTCGTAAATTCCGCAATGATATTGTTTTAATGATACGGTATAAACGCCTTCCGTTTCATAAAAATGAGCCGGATTATAATCATTTGAATATCCGTTATCACCGAAATTCCATAATACGGAGTCAATATTTTCTGGCACATAAAAATCGAAAGAATTTGTATCGCCTGTACAATGCTGCGGTGTGATAAAAAAGGGTCGGTACAACCATGATTGTATGAAACCGGGTAACCCCATTCTTGATATTCCGTTGTGCAGATAAACGGCTTTTGCCTGGTAATTACAATCTTTTCCTTTCATCAGGGGGGCGTTTATCCGGTCGAGATATTTTTCGTTTTCACGTGCCAGATAGATTTTCCCATCCGGGGCCAGTTGCAGTGCTCTTAAATTTCCACCGGTAATTAAAACAGCCGAAGCATTGATTTTTTCCGCTGTTTTTAAAGAGAGATCGTATTGCCAGAGTCCGAACAGCCTTCCGCCGGTAGTCAGGTAAAGGTATTTACCGTCGGGTGAAAATTCCGTACCATACACATAAACCTCATCAATGCCGGTAGTAATGGTTACCGGATTTGATATGGTACCTGTGCGGTTGTCAAAATCGAATATTTCCAAAAGGTTGTTTCCGTTGTTTACCGGAAATGCAATTTTGTCTCCGGCGGGAGAAGCTTTCATGTAACCTATATCGGCACCCGGCATACTTCCCGTTGAAAATTCCAGAGGTTGTTCCATACCGATTGAATCCAGAAGAAAAGAGAGAAAACGGTTGCTGTTCATCCGGTGTGCCAGGAGCCAAATATTTTTCCCATTGCAGTGTTGTACAGCAGAAAGCTTGAACATTATTTTATGGGTAATTATCGAATCCCTAATTATTATATCACCGAGAAAATTGTCGGCGTTTTTATCTATTACATTTATCATCATAAACGGATACCTCAATGAGTCGCTTCCGCTAATTGTAAAGAGATAATATTTATTACTGTCGCCGGGAAACGTAATGAATATACTGTTTTGGTTTATTAAATTTCCTGCTCCTAACGAATCGCCGTGCGGCATCACCAGGTTGTTTCGGTTCCAAACCTTTTGTCCGTTGGTATAAAACAGAAGATTTCCGTGTTTGTCGCTTATGGTGGCGCATCCGGCCAGTGTTTTCATGGAGCCTGCAGGAAGCTCTTCCGGATATCCGTTTTTAAATGTTAAACCAGCATTATCACCAAAATACCAATTGACGGTTTGTATCTGTGCAGATAAAATTATCCACCAGAAAACCAAAGTACCGGTGATAAAAATTTTTTTCAACGCAAATAGATGTTTACTCCTGCATTTATACCGAAAACATCAAACTTTTGTTCCGAAGGATAGCCGGATTTAAATACCGGTTGCAGATATTTTTTATAAAAAGGTTTGAAAAACAGATCGTACTTTTCAGATATCCTGTAATTGATACCGATATTTATTATACCGTTAAGAATAAATTCATTGGAGGTATTTTTGTCCAACGGAACAAACCTGTCGTCGGAAAATACTTCTCCGTTGACATTAATAAGAAAACCGGCCGATATGCCTGCGGCTATATCAAATCCAAAACGTCCGGAACCGAACGAATAACCGGCCATAAGGGGTACTTCAAGGTATTCGTGACGGTTGATAACCGTTTTAAAATTATGGATTGTTTTATATACATCCACCCATGAAGAGTCAATACCAATTACAACCGGAACCCCTATATAAGGCGGGTCGTAAAACCAGCCCCAGATGGTATCGGGACGGTATCCGCTGAGTTCAGCATCAAGAATTTTGGCGGTTAGGTCGTATTCGGTTTTTTGGCTTAATCGTGAATAATTTAATCCCGTTTCTAAAAACCATTGACCGAGATAATAGCGAATACCTGCACCGGCGCCGTAATCCGTCATAGGCATGGAAGTAACATTAATGTCCGGTGGATAGTTGTTTTGCAAAGTTTCAGGCCTGTTATAAACTCCTGACAAATAGAGAGATAAAACCAAACGGTTTTTAAAAAAACCGTCTTTGGATTGCGGTGCAAAAGCGGTTGGCTTTAAAGTTTCCTGAATGGTAAGGGTAAGTTCTCCTTGTTTGGCATTAAGCTGATTTACCGGAAGAAAATGTTTTGTTGTATTTTCAAATGCCGGCTTTGAATAAGCCTTTACAGGAATTTTGTTTTCGGAAATGATAACGGAGCTGTTGTTTGCTTCCGGTTCTTTTGGCTGCGTGTGATTGATGTCCGATATTGAAGCAGCTGTTTTTTCAGGTACGGACTGTTTATTAACGGTTGCGCCGGTTTCCCCTTCACCCTTTTGTTTTGAAGCAAGGATTTCATTTTTACCGGTTGTTTGTTTGTTAACAGGTTGGTAATGAACATGACTATTGAAAAGCGGTAACAAAACAAGCGCAGTACCAATAAAAAGTATAACAGTTACAGCGCCGTACAACAGCTTTTTGTAGTGAAGCCACCACAATTTTTTGTTAAACTTACCGTAAAGTTTACCGGAAGGTTCGGCTTCAAAATGTTCAAAGGCCGACTTATACAGTTCTTCTAT
>JALVZH010000153.1 GCA_027022105.1 Bacteroidales bacterium
CTACCTATTTGTAGTAAACACCCTTATTTTTTAGTCAAATTTGCCCTTTTTTTCGATTTTGACTGTTTTTTGTCGTTCGGAGCCGGTTACAACGGGTAAAAAATGTTTCAAGTTTTCGTGAGGGGAACGGGGCATTTTAAACCGGAAACCGGAATAGATTCCCACGCCATTCCGGCCCCCAAAGCCAGCCTGATAATACCTCTGAATTGAGAGGGGTTAGAGGGGTGAGAAAGCCAGCCTTTCAATGACTTGGAATCGGGACGCGGGAGGGGATAGCTTTGAATTTTCACACATTTATATCTTTTAACATCTGTGACCTAACCTGTATTCAAAGCTCACTCCTGTGTTCAAATGCATACTTTATCAAAGCATGGGTGCCGTGGATATTTAGCTTGTTGCAGATATTGAGCCGGTGTTTTTCGATGGTTTTAACGCTTACATGCATTTGCCGGGCAATTTCTTTGCTGGTTTTACTTTCCGAAATCAGTTTTAAAATATTTTTTTCGGTAGCCGTAAGCATACGTATCTTGACCTCTTCTTCCTGTTTTTTCCTGATGTTGCGTTCCCTGTTCAGCAGGAACCCAGAAATGGCAGGACAGATGTAATGTTGTCCGTTCAATACTGTTTGAATGGTATTTTTTATTTCAGCCACCGCATTTTCCTTTAACACATAACCCATCACACCTATATCAACGGCACGGTTAAAAAGATGTTCATCCTTATACATGGTCAGAATGATGATTTTGGTATCCATTTTAAGATTTTTACATTCCTGAGCAGCATCCAGACCATTTAAAAAAGGCATATCTATATCAAAAATAGCCACGTCGAAAGCCTGTTTTTTCATCATCTCCAGAGCCTGTGCACCGTTGTCGGCTTCGGCTACAAAAAAATCACCGGGTGTTTCTTCCAGCAGATTTTTTAATCCTTTTCTGAAAAGCGGATGATCGTCGGCAATCAGTATTTTCACTTTATTTTCCATATCTCACCGGAATTTTTATTTGAATATTTGTACCACCGCCGGCAGAGGAGCTGATATCGAATTTACCTTTTAATATCCTGACCCGTTCCGCAATTCCCGACAGTCCGAATCCGAATTTCCGTGTAAATAACCTTTCATCACTTTCTCCCATACCAATGCCGTCGTCTTTAATGGCAATAGTAAGAAAATTATCCTTCAAAAGCATGGTAATAACCGCTTCGCCCGCTTTTGAATGTTTAATAATGTTGTTTACACATTCCTGAACAATCCGGTATATCTGTATTTCACTCTTTTCAGGAAATAACCGGTCTATATCGTCCGAATGAAAATGAAAAACGGCAGGGGCGGTTTTATCCAGATCTTCAATCATGGCTCCGATGGCCCGGGTCAATCCCAGCCTGTCAATCAGATACGGCCTGAGGTTTCTCGAAATCTGCCTTATCTCGTCAATGGTATTTTGTGATTTTTCGGATATATCACTCAGCAATTGATTCGTCTGTTCTTTACTTTTGTTTTGTATCGCCAGCGTACTAAGGTTTTTTATAATCAACAGGTCCTGACCTACAGCATCGTGTAGCTCTTTTGCAATCCGTGTCTGTTCGGTTTCCTGCGATTCCAACAACTGCTCGGTAAACTTTTCCTTTTGCCTTTTCTGAGCCTCAAGGTGATTTATCCTCCGGCGGTAAAAACTATAGAGTAACAATAACAGTAACAGAACAAGTGTTATTTTAAATCCGATTGTTTTCCAGAACGGCGGAACAATCACAACCGGTATGGAAAGTTCGTTCCGGCTCCACATACCGTCGGAATTGGTTCCCTTTACCTGAAAAATGTAGGTGCCCGGATCAATATTTGTAAATGTGGCTGTACGTTGGCCGGCATTGGTATAAATCCATTGATCCTGAAATCCTTTTAGCCGGTATGCATACCTGTTTTTCATGGGGTTGGTGTAATCCAGTGAAGCAAACTGAAAAGCAAAAACATTATCTTTATAACTCAATTTTATGGCACCCTCAGGTGTTAAAAAACGGGAAAGTACAACCGGTTTATTAAACAAAAGAAATTGAGTCATTACCACCTGAGGATTAAAAGTGCTGTTTTTCAAATCCTCAGGAAAAAAAGAAGTAACCCCTTTTATTCCTCCGAAAAACATTTTGCCTTTACGGGTTTTGAAGTAAGCACCCGTATTAAATTCATTGCTTTGAAGACCATCTTTGTAATCGTAGTTCTTAAATGATCCCTGTTGCGGGTTAAATCTTGACAAGCCTTTGTTGGTGCTCAGCCAAAGATTACCCTGATCATCTTCCAGGATGCCGTAAATCACATCGTTGGGGAGACCGCTTTGAGAAGTAAACCAGGTAAACTTATTTGTTTCAGGATTAAATTTATTCAAGCCGCCGCCGTTGGTTCCAATCCACAGGTTTCCTTTTTTATCTTTTGCAATGCATTTGATGCTGTTGCTGCTGATACAATTGGAATCGGCGGGATTATATAAATACCGTTTAATTGTACCGGAAAAGGGATTAAAAAGCGAAAGTCCCGAAGCACTCGTTCCAATCCAGATTCCCCGCGGAAAATCCACAAACAGAGCAGTAATGGCAGCCGGTAAAAATCCTTTTTCTTTGTCGAAATAAAAATAATGTTTGTATTTTCCCGACGACACAACATATTCGTCCAAACCTTTGTTGGTTGCCAGCCATAAATTGCCTGTTTTATCATATTTCATGTCGTAAACCAACTTTCCATAAAAAGAAGAACTATTAATCGTATCGGAACCGTAAATCCTTTTATAGGTATAATCTTTTGTATTGTATGAAATGATACCCGACGACTTATCGCTTATCCACAAAACATTTTTCTCTTGCGGAGCATTGACAATCGTAAAAAAAGCGAGGCTTGGAAGCGGTTTTCCTTTTTTTCCGGATTTGTTAATAAACTTTGCTTCTGTAATAATTCCGGTTTTACTATTCAGTTTATCCAGTCCTCCGTATCCGCCAATCCAGATGTTATTGTTTTTATCTTCATAAAAGGTTGTAACACTGGCAAAGCTCAATCTGTTTTTGCTTTTGGATGAAAAAAGATAATTTTCAAATTGAAAAGTTCTGAAGTTTTTTTTCACAATGCCGAATCCATTGGTGCCGATCCACATATTTCCTGAGAAATCCTTTAGCAGACTGATGA
>JALVZH010000154.1 GCA_027022105.1 Bacteroidales bacterium
CGGGTGGAGACCTGAAAGGTCGGAAAATAACACCTAAGAACCTGAAAATAAGCAATAAGCAATCAGCCTGCGGCGGACAAGTATTCAATAAGCAAGTGGGGATGGACTAACCAACACATACTACACCCCATAATTCAGAAGGCTCCGCCTTAGGCGGATCGGAATATGACAAAACCGGTGAAGATGTTATATTAATTTTATTGCAGAATTTTTTCAACCTGACGGAGGCCATCCCTCAAACCGGCGTTCAATCCGTCAGGTTTACAAGTGCACCCGATGAATCCCCGAAATGTTATCCTTGTACGTTATTTATATTGGAAAAGAAGCACGAGGGGAGATTCATCTCCGCCTAAGGCGGATCTGAATTATGAGGGATTGGTGGTGTGAGGGCTCGCCCGCCTCAGGCGGGCGAAATACATTTAGCACCGTACGCAGCTTTGCGTAGTGCGGTGCGGAAATTCACCTAAAGCGGATAGGAATCGGGACGGATGTATAATATAGAAACCATCCGGCACATGTGGCAAGAGCTACAACGCGTGTATGGTTGTAGTAAATGCAACGGTTTAACGGTTTTATTTTGTCGTTAATGTAATAACCGGTTGTAATTCTTAAACACAAAAAAATGAAAAAATTATTTCACCTGACACTCATCACATTCATTTCGGTTTTAAGTTACGGACAGTCTTATCATCCCTTACCCGACTCAAATGCAAAATGGTGCATTTTATATAATAATCACGTAATTCCACCACCCATTTGGGGATATACCAATTATTGGGAAACATATTATGCGGGAGATACAAATATTTCAGACCAAAAATACAAGAAAATCGAAAAAACCGAATACGACATCTTTTGTTTAAATACGATAATCAACGGGCCGGAATATATCGGTGCCATAAGAGACGATAGAAACCAAAAAAAGGTATTTTATATTCCGAAAGGCGAGACGGAAGAAAAATTAATCTATGATTTTAATTTAAATACGGGAGATACGCTTTATAGTTATTTAAATTTCTTTCAACCTTTAATTGTTGACCATGTAGATTCCCTTTTAATTAGCAATGAGTATCACAAAAGAATCGTATTCTGCTACGGTGAAGCGGAAATAATTGAAGGAATCGGAAGCAGAACAGGTATTGTCGAAGAATTGACAGCCTTTGAAGGTGGTAGTTATTTATGTGCATTATACACCGGCACTACACTTATTTATCCGGAACACCCTTGTAACCTCTCTTCAACCGACACCTGTTTAACACGGATACCTGAACCTGAACTCAATAATCCTTTAATTTCAATCTTCCCGAACCCGGCTAAGAACAAATTACATATTAAAATTCAAAGCGAATTGATATCGAAAAAACCGACAATAAAAATAATTTCAACCGAAAATAAAGTTTGCAAAAGCAAAATAATAACGAATGAGATAACAAAACTTGACTTAACCGGTATTATGCCAGGATTTTATATTGCACAAATCATTTTGGAAAACAATATCATTTTCAGCAAAAAACTGATTATCGAATAAAAACAGTAATAAATACATTATCTTAGCAACCGAACACAATACCTGTCAGACATGAAAAAAATTATCCTGATTCTTATGGCATTACTATCGTTTGTTGCCACCAAAGCACAATACGACAACGTAATGATTTCCGATGCTTTTTCGCCCGAAGAGCCTTCCATTACCATGAATATTTACAACCCCGACCTGCTTATGGCAGGTGCAAACCTCAACAGTTACTATTTATCGGAAGACGGTGGCAATACCTGGACCCGAGGCGATCTTATATCCAGCCAGCACGGCGTTTACGGCGACCCTTGCCTGATAACCGACAATGCCGGAAATTTTTATTTTTTTCACCTTGCCAGTCCACCCCAAGGCAACTGGCTCGACCGCATTGTATGCCAGCGTTACGACATAAGCACCCACAGCTGGAACGATGGCTCGGCAATAGGACTGAACGGTGATAAGGATCAGGATAAGGAGTGGGCCGTTTTCGATTCGGCAAACAACACCATTTACGTTACCTGGACACAATTTGACAGTTACGGCTCGTCGGACCCCGGCGACCACAGCAATATCCTTTTCAGCAAGTCGGCCGACTTTGGGGAAACATGGAGTCCCGCAATACAGATTAATGAGGTATCAGGCGACTGTATCGACAGCGACAATACGGTGGAAGGAGCGGTTCCGGCCGTTGGCCCCGGTGGCGAAATCTATGTGGCCTGGGCAGGGCCCCTCGGTATTGTTTTCGACCGCTCAACAGACGGCGGCCAGACATGGCTCGATAACGATATTTTTGTCAGCGACCAACCCGGAGGCTGGGACTACAACGTACCCGGAATATACCGCTGCAACGGATTGCCCGTAACCTGTTGCGACCTCTCGGGATCGCCCTACCGGGGAACTATTTATGTAAACTGGACCGACCAGCGCAACGGTGACGACGATACCGATGTGTGGATTGCCAAATCAACCGACGGCGGCAATACCTGGAGCAGCCCCATACGCGTAAACGACGATGCCCCGGGCAGACAACAATTCTTCTCGTGGATGACCGTTGACAATGCAACGGGAGATGTATATATAGTGTTTTACGACAGGCGCAATTATATTGACAACCACACCGATGTCTATCTTGCACGCTCTACCGACGGCGGCGACACCTTCGAGAATATCAAAATAAGTGAAACGCCCTTTAACCCCGTATCGTACGTCTTTTTCGGCGATTATACCAACATTACGGCCTATAACGGCATTGTCCACCCCATTTGGACGCGTGCCGACCTGACAACCCTTAGCGTATGGACTGCAAATATTGATCTTTCGGTCGGGACAGTTGATAATGAAATCAGCGCCGTTGCTTTACACCAAAACAATCCCAACCCGTTTACCGGAAGAACCGAAATCTCTTTTTCCATAAACAACCCGGCCCGTGTTACCCTTACCGTTACCGATTTGTACGGGAGAACGGTAGCAACGTTGCTTCAAAACAAATACCTCAACCGTGGAACATACAGTGAATTCCTTTCCGCTTCGAGGTTCCGGCTCTCACCCGGAGTTTATTATTATCATTTGAAAACGGGAAAAAGCTTCATTACAAAAAAAATGACAGTGGAGTAAAAAATTTAAACTTGTTTAAAGTCTAAACATTT
>JALVZH010000155.1 GCA_027022105.1 Bacteroidales bacterium
TGATAAATATCCTGTTTCTTACACAAAAACACACCATTACGACAACGGCACTCCCGAAGAGACCGAAACCGTCAGCTCCATTGAGTACGATTGCAATTAAACGGGTTTGTTAAACAGGACCGGTAAAAGAAAGCAATAAAAAACCCCTTTGGAAATTTTTCCAAAGGGGTTTGAAATATATGGTGTACCTGACAAGTTCAGGTCTATTGGCTTACATCCGCATAGCGCTTGATGTTGTAGCTCGATACCGCAGCATCAATGTTGATGTGTATTTTTTGTTGCGCCGTATCGTAGTTGGGTGTTTTGTAATAGCCGCTTCTTAATTTGTCAAATCCGGGCAACGATTTATCGGAAAAAACACTGCTGATTTCCAGTTCGCATCCTGCCGATTCGGGAATACTGATATTGAAAGACGAAGCTCCCGCATCAATGGTAACATCCGTTTCGGGATACAGATTTCCCAGTTTTATATCGAAAGAAGCGGCTCCTGCATCCAAATCAATATCCCATACCGGTTTTTTATTTAACCGCATGAATATTTTATCGTTATTGTGGCCTAAATGTACTGTACGGTTGCGGTGGTTAATCTGAATTTCAGCCGTACCGTCAATATTGCTTACAATATAATCGTAAGTGGTTTTTCTGCCTTTTTTCGAGAAAATCAAAAGGCTGTCGGTGGAAGAATTGATAACAAAAGAGCCGGCAACCGCATCCAGTTGCAACCGGGCTTCGCTTACCGTATCTTCCCACGGAATGGCAAAGTGCTGGGTTGCATCTGAATAGTCGCTTTCTTCATCGCTGTATTCCCACCATGAATCATCGTTGTTAATATTGCTGCTGTCAACAATCACCCAGGTACTGATACCAAGGGTTACAACGATAAGAATCATTTTGAGGTATTCCTTTACGGGAAGCAATGAGATTCCCCAGAGGATAAAAATGGCAGGCCATACCTGGGCCACATTGTGCCAATTCAGATAGATCATATCAAGGTTTCTTAATATGAATAAAACACCTGTCAGGATCAGAATAAGACCCCATAATAAATTTTTAGCTTTCATGATTTATCGTATTTGAATGATTATTTGAATTTGATTGCAAGATATTCGGGAAAATAAGGAATATTCCGGTAACCACCAGAATTACGGGCCAGAAATCGTGGACATGATACATGGGCAACACATTGTCCAGTAAAAACAGGGTACCGAGGAATATCAGAATAATGCCTCCCAGGGTGCTTCTCGAAGCCTGCTTTATCTCTGTGCCGGTTGTATGGGCTCCGGCTTCTGCACCGTTGTGCAAATAATAGTCAACAGGCCGTTTGGGGATGGCAATCCATAAAATAATATAGGCAAGAAGCCCGCCGCCGCTAAAAAGCAGCAGCAATAAAAAGAGCAGCCTGAATATAACCACGTCCACATTAAAGTATTCGCTCAGGCCGCCGGCTACTCCACCTATCATTTTTGTTTTTTCCGATCGATACAATTTGTTAACATTTTCCATAGCTCAATAAATTTTAATGATTCATGTGGCAAAAATAGAGCGGGATTGCTCCGGGCGAAACCAATTTTCGGCGAATGGCGGCAGACAATCGGTAAAAGGGGGTGCAGATTTGGATTTTCCACTCTGTTCGGATTAAGGTTTTAGTTTCAACCAAAGCGAAAAGAATACATTATAAACAAGATATCCTTTTCCATTACGAAGTATCAACTTTTTATTAATAAGTGAGTTGAGAGCTGCCTGTACACTGCTTGCAGCCCCAAGCCCGTATTTATGAATAAATGTTTTGGAAGTGGGCATGGAAACACCCCCTTCTTTGGCAATGGCTTTTTGTCTTGTTTCAGATGATAAAAAACATGTTTAATAAGGCTTGATTTTCCCAGTCGCCGAATGGATATTAATGTTATATTTCTTCCGTTTTTCAGCGCATTAATAATGGTTTCTGTTTCTTTCTTCCTGTTACAAAAATATTCCGGACTTTCGTAAACACTTATAATAAAAGGGTTTAGATTTTTTATTTTCTTAAGTATTTAAGATAATTACGTAATTTACATAACGCAAAATACATAATGCAAGATACGTAATTTTTCAGGGAAAAGTCAAGTGATGTTCAATATTTCTTGTGTGGTGCAAGCACCACACTCCGCAGAGCTGCGTACGGTGCTACAAATATGTAATCCTTTCAGGGCGAGCTCTCACACCACCAACCCCTCATAATTCAGATCCGCCTTAGGCGGAGATGAACCTCCCCTCGTGCTTCTTTTCCGATTCAACATACGGTATGGATAACATTTGGGGATTCATCGGATGCACCGGTAAACCTGACGGATTGAACGCCGGTTTGCGGGTTGGACTCCGTCAGGTTGAAAAAATTCTGCAATAAAATTAACATAAAACTTGACTTCAATTTATTTCCGCACCGCACTCCGCAAAGCTGCGTACGGTGCTACAAATATGTCACCCTTTCAGGGTGAGTCCTCACGCCACCACCCCTTATAATTCAGAGGTATCATCAGGTCGGCCATGTGGGATAGAATGCCGAAGAATCTCCGCCCATGCTTCTTTTCCAATAAAAAATACGGTATGGATCATGTTTTTTAATTTGCTCCTTGCAACCGGTTTTGTCACGATTTTTGCCTTCGTGGGCAAAAATCCCGCCAAAACCTGAATCCTTCCTTTTTCCGCACCGCACTTCGCAAAGCTTCGTACGGTGCTAATAATATTTCGGTACGCTGCACCTTTTTTACCAATTCGACATACGGTAAGGATAACATTTCGGAGATTCATCGGGTGCGCCTTCACGATTTCCAACCTGTCAGCACCCTCTGAATTGCCGGGTGAAGAGTATGTATGTAATCCCTCCCCACACTTGCTCATTGAGCGTTGTATATTGCTCATTTTCAATTCATACTTAATACTAATAATTCCCCATTCTTCAATATATCTGAAATCGATATTCGATATTCGGTGTTCGATATTCTTTCCCAAGTTCATCTTTCCCCGAATCCGACCTTTCGGATCTCCCCCCTCATGGCTTGCCGCGACCCAAAAGGTCAAGTCTTAGCCTGCATGGCTCGCTGCAACCCGAAAGGACATTCCGATAAGCGGCATCTGAATTACAGGAAAAAAGATTACGCCAGTAAATTTATTCCAAAGCAAAGAACCGGCACCTTTGAACCTTTGAACATCAAAAATCCCACACGTGTCCGCCTCAGGCTGATCAAAAACCCACATAATACATCAAACATCAAAAATATCACATCCAAACATCCTCTCACCTCAGTCCTTTAACCTTCGGAATACCTGCAACAAAATCTTTCAGATAAAAGGGTTCGAAATAGGCAACATCCTCTAAATTTACCTCTTTGTAAAGCTTTTCGGCAATGTGAACCATATAGGCAGCCGACGGAGAAAAATCGTCCAAAAACAGGGCGTTTTTATTTTGCGAGAGCAGCGGCTTGCATTTTTCCATTCCGTCGCCGGCAAATACAACTCTGTTGTTTTCCAACAGCAACGCAAATGAATTTTCGTCAACAATAACCGCTTCGGTGGGCTTTATCTCTTTTCCCGCAGCATTGTAAACAGCGGCATATACTTCCATTCTGCGGGCATCAATCATAGGGCAAAACAACATGTCTTCCGCATTACCGTCAATCTTTTCCGCCATTCCCGCAGCCATCGATTGCAGTGTGTTTACGGCAATGAGTTTGCTGCCGGTGGCGTAGGCAAAACCCTTGGCCGATGATACACCTATCCGTAATCCCGTATAAGAGCCGGGGCCTTTGCTCACCACAAAAGCATCAATGTTATCGAAAGTAAGCCCGGCTTCATTGATTACCTGTTCCGAAAACGGCGTTACCAGCGATGCATGAGAATTTTTAACATCCGATTCCTTTATGGCAATTACTTTGCCGTCAACCGACAACGCCACCGAGCACACACGGGTTGCCGTTTCTATGAGTAAAAGGCGGGGCATAACGGGTTATTTTTTTTCGTTTTTAAACAACTCTTTTTTATTAACTTTGGTAACCTTCGAGCCGTTGCGCAAGGTTTTTGAAACGGCACTGTACGGCGCGGTAATCACCTCTTCACCCTCATTCAGACCTTTTAATATCTGTATATACATGTTGTCCTGAATGCCGGTTTTCACCTCTTGAAGCCTTGCTTTATCATTATCAAATACAAACACATACTCTTTGTTTTCCTCCTCTTGTTTTATCCCTTTCTCTATGGCTTTCTCCTCGTCTCTTTTTTCCCTTGCCGTTTTTAATCTGCCTGATGAATCGGCACGGGTGGTTACCGCCTGAATGGGAACGGAAAGCGCATCGTCAACGCGCTCGGTACGGATTTCCACTGCTGCCGACATGCCCGGTCTGAAAGGAGACTTTATAGGGTCGTTCTCCTTTATCAAATCGGAATAAGAGGATTTCAGCAATCGTATTTTTACGTCAAAGTTGGTAACCTGGTCGGCACTTACACCGGTGGTATTGGCCGAGGTGGCTATTTCGGTTACATAACCTTTGAATTTTCTGTCGAGATAGGCATCCACTTCAATATCAGCGGTATCGTTAAGGGCAACCCGTACAATATCATTCTCATTTACTTCTACTTTTACCTCCATGTTTTCGAGGTTGGCAATGCGCATAATTTCGGTTCCCGCCGAAAACTGCGATGCCCCCGTTACCCGCTCACCTGCTTCCACACTCAGTTTCGATACCGTTCCGTCCTGCGGGGCGTAAATGTTGGTCCGGTCTAAGTTCTCTTTGGCTTCATTCAGTTGGGCTTTGGCGCTGCTTACCTGAAACTGAGCCGCTTTGTAACTCTCTTTTGCAGCTTTTACCTCTGCCTTTGCCACCTGATAACCCGATTTGGCAGCATCGAAATCGGCAGCCGAAATAACATTGTTTTTAAAAAGCTTTTCGCTGCGCTCGTAATCCAGTTTTGCTTTGGTAAACTGAGCTTCAACCTGCGCCACCCGGGCGCCTGCATTGGCTTCGTTGGCTTCCGCCGTTTTAAGTGCGGCTTTGGCCTTTTCGTAAGTAGAGATGTATATTTTGGGATCAATTTTGGCAAGAATCTGTCCCTGCTTTACATATTCACCCTCTTTTACATACAGCGCAACTACCTCCCCCGAAATGTAAGGGGTTATTTTTATATCCTTTGCCGGTTGTATTTTTCCGTTGGCCGATACCGTTTCTATTATGGTTCTCCGCTCAACCTTTTCCGTCGCAACTTTGGTGCCTCCCGAATGCCGGCTTTTGTTAACGGCCAGCACAATCAATACAGCAGTGATAATCACCAGAATTACAACAATAATTATGGTTTTGTTTTTTTTATTTGCCACTTTTTTAAGCTTTTAAATTCACTGGCGAATGTACGAAGATTTAAGAGACGTCGGTACCAACAGGACAAACGGATATAAAGAATTTTTTATTTGAGCAAAATGCTTTAAAATATAGCACTTCTAATTGTTTGATTTTTGTTTTTTGGGCGGCCGGGCGGGCTTGCAGTTGCATGCCTTTTGGCATCGCAAGCTACTGTTCGCTTGTAGTTGCTTGTCGCCGGGCTTATTTCGCAACGGCGTGCGGGGTCTTCGCTCACCGCTCAGCCTCCGCCGCCTGCTACATATAGCCCGCCGTCTTCGCAAGCTGCCACTCCCATCCCTGCCGCAACTTCCGTTCTGCATTCTTACATCTTACATCGGATATCTTACATCACTAATTATGAATCAAGCGTGAAGCAAGAAACAAGAAAAAAGTATGGGCACACCCATACCACCAACCCTTCATTATTCAGAGGCATCATCAGGCCGGCCATGTGGGATAGAATGCCGAAGAATCTCCACTTGTGCTTCTTTTCCAATTAAACATACGGTACGGAAAGCATTCGGAGATTCATCGGAGTCCGCCTTAGGCGGAGCCCTCTGAATTATGGAGTAAAGCGTATATTATGTTTCCCCACCCACTGACTTATTTTCAATCCATTCCTCAATCCTCATTTCTTATTTCTCCAATAAATCTGCATTCGTTAATCGGTGTTCATTATTCCTTCCCAAGTTCAACTTTCCCCAAATCCAACTTTTCAGGTCTCCACCTTCACGGTCAACCCCGACCAGAAAGGTTTACCCCCTTATGGCTTGCTACGCCCCGAAAGGTCATATCACCAACCGATTGCTCACTGAACCAACAAGTTACACCCTCTCACATCGCTGTTGTCGAAACGGCCAAGCACCTCAAAACGACCATGTTCATCTCTTTTCCCCAAATCCTGAACGGCAATAAAAGAGCAGGAATGAAGATTTGCAAGGTCAATAATATTTAACCCGCCTGTTTTCCCGTTTTCCAAAATGGTGAGCGGGTCGTTCATATCGCGGATAAGGACATCCATCCACGGAGGAGTTTCAAAAATTCCGTCGCCTTTCGACCAGGCTTGCGACAGAAGTTCGGTCATGCCGTATTCCGAGTATATCTTTTCCACACCGAAAGCACTGCACAATACATCATGCAATTCTTCACGAATCATCTCTTTCCGTTTTCCTTTCATACCGCCTGTTTCCACGACAATCAGTTCCGGGAAATCCATAGGAAACCGTTCCGCCAAATCAAGCAGCGCATAGGTAACACCCATCAACAGTATTTTTTTGCCGCTTCCCTGCAACGACCGGAGCATCTCTGCCAGCCGTTCATAGTCGTACAAATAAAAACCGCTGCGTTTGTCTTTGCTTAGTTTAATCAGTTTTTCGGCCATATACACCAGCGACGAACCCTCCCTTTCGAGGTATGAAGGAAGAAGAGCCAATACCACGTAATCTTGTATGTTTCCGAAAAAATGGCGAAAGCCCCGCAGCATGCTTTCCTGATACAATTGTAAATCTTTCACATAATGCCTGCTTACGGTCATTCCCGTTGTTCCGCTACTGGTAAATATTATTTCGGGATTAAACTTTCCGGTAGCCACCATGTGCGTTTTAAAGAATTCCACCGGTAAAAAAGGAATTTCATTCAATTGATGAATATCGTCCGGATTAATCTCCAAATACTTTAAAAAACTGTTGTAAACCTCATTGTATTCCGCTTGAAACCGGAAGATATTTAAGGCTGTGGTTTCAAACTCCTGCCGGTTCGAAATTTCAAAGATATTTTTTTCGATAACGGAATTTTTTGGCATACTTCCTGCAAGTTAACCGTATAATAAAGTATAATAATGCATGGAAGAAAACAAATTCCTTATTTCCCCTCCTTGGAGGGGTGCAGGGGTGGGTTGGTTAAAAATATATTTGTTTTCTTCCAAGCAGTATTATATAAAATATTTAAACTTTAAATTATTTATTACTTTTACCCCATTCAAAAGTATATGAAAAGAGTTGCAAAAGTACTTTTTATTCTGTTCGCGCTGACAATGTCCTCGTGTCGCGAAAAAGAGACATTTCCCATTGAGCCGACATTAACTTTCAGTAACTTTTTACTGGAGTTGGATACGGTTACGGGCATTACTCAAAGAGGAATTCTGGAGTTGGGTTATACCGACGGGGACGGCGATATCGGCTTGGACCCTTCCGACACTTTTCCTCCTTTCAATCCAGGCAGCCCCTATTACTACAATATGATTATCAAATATTTTGAAAAGCAAAACGGTAAATTCGTGGAAGTACCCCTCCTTTCCTGGAATCCCGATTCATTGCGGTACGACACACTTACTTTTAATGCCCGTATTCCCAACCTGACACCGGAAACCGGCGACAAAAACATAAAAGGAATTATTCAGGATACTATGTTTATTTACAATCCCTTATCCGAATTCGACACCATTCGTTTTTCGGTGTTTATTTACGACCGCGCACTGCATAAAAGCAATGTGGTGACAACCCCCGAAATAATCAGGTATTAAAAATAAAAACAACCCGTATTAAAAAGCCTTTTTCCTGATCAGAAAAGAGGCAAGGTATTCCCCTGCAGTTTCAAAACAGCCTGCAATACGGTCTGTAGATGAATAATTGGCTCCAAACATCGAATTGCCCGGAGATTTGGATATGGTGATTGTTGCCAACGGTTTGCCGGGGTCGGAAACAGCAACCAAGGTAACAACCATGTTGGCGGAAGCCCTCTTACTGCTGATACCCACATTGTAACCCGGTTCAATAAAAGTGGTATTGACCACAAACATATATTTGGCATCACCCGTCCGGTGCATCTTCACATGTTTCAACTTTCCCATAGCATTAAAATGGTTCACAAAATGCCGGGGGAATACGGAATCAAGGTCGCGTTGCCATTTTTTTAACCATTGGTCGCCGCTGCCAGGTTTTTTCTTGTTCTTTTCGGTAACCTTTTTATTTACATACTCTTCTACCGGCATCTTACCGATTTTCAATCCTTCGTAAGTAAATTTTACCAAAACCTCTTTTTGTCCTTTCAAAACAGAGAGGTCACCATTTTTTAATTTTAATTTTTGTGCAAACGACGCACCGGAAACAGCAACAAAGGCAAGTATTAAAAGTGCTGTACCGAAATTTTTCAAATTTCTTTTCATGTCAATATATTTTTTGTTACGATTTGCAAAGTAATATAAATCTTCAGAAAAACATTATCTGAACCGAAAAGTTATTTTTTTTCTTATTTTTGTTTACCCAATTCGTTAACTTTTAATCTTTAATCAAATGAAAAAACTTTGCGTATTCCCTTTCAGGAAAGTTTCCTTTCCTCTTTTTATGTTATTTTCAATACTTGTTGCCTCTTTGTCATTGTCGGCGCAGCCCGATACGCTTTATCCTGCTGAAACCATTAAGCCGTACGGTATTCCCGAATCGGCAGAAATAACTTCACCTTTGCAAACAGGACGTCCTGCAGGCGACATAAACGGTGACGGCCTTACCGATTTTGTGTTTAAAAGTTATGATACCAGCTATAATACTATTTTGGTAACCGACATTGAACATCCTGAAAATGCAACAATTATAAAAGATGCAGATTTAACCCGTATCGGCGACTTTAACGGCGACGGATATGACGACCTGTTGGATACTTATAAATGGGTGGTTTATTTCGGAAATGAGGAGGGTGCCGGCTTTGAAACTTTTGAGCTGAAAACCCCGACCGAAGAAACCTTTTTAAAACATTACCTTGATATTGACGGAGACGGAAAAAGCGATATTATCGTAGCAGGTGTCCGCCCTGGAAAAGAAAATATATCATTGTATGTTTTATCTTACACTCATCCCGACCCTGTATATATAAACCTTGATTTTCAAATGTTTTTTGAAGACGATAAAATACTTTTTAACAAGTTCGATTATGATAACGATGGAGTTGAAGAACTTTTTATTGCACTATACAGCTTTTTAAGTAAAAGATACGAATTAGGATGGTTTGTTTACGATACTGCAAAAGACATTTATGATTATGAAACGACCGGCTATGTTAACACTAATCACGAACCGGTTGATATTTTTACTATTGCCCTTTCCGATGTGAACGGCGACGGATTAAAAGATATCTGTTACAATTATTATGTTTCCGATGAAGGAACTTATTTGGAGGTATATCCCGGCCAGGAAAACAAACCCTGGTTCGGTGAACCGTTTGATATTAAAATAGGGACTAAAAACCGATTACTGACACCGGTAGGAGATTTTGACGGCGACGGTGCCGACGATTGGTACACAAAAGTTACTGTTGATAGTGTTCTGATTCTCTACGGCAATCCGGATATAGCGGAAAAAGGGTTTATCAGAAGAACTTTTTTTATTGATAAATACCATCTTTTTTATCCTTTACATAAAAGTTACTCATATTATTCACCCCCCGATCATCCCTGGGTGTTCGATTACAACAACGACGGAAAAAAGGATTTGCTTTTTAATTACTGGTCGTTTGACGAAAACAGCAGATACGATGTTGTGGGAATGGCTATTGTAAGGGGTAATGATGAACCCGATTTTACCAATCCCCTGCTAATTGGCATGAAAGCCGTTGATTGCAGTTTTCATAAAGGGTTCGGAAATAAAGTAAAAAATGCCGGCGACCTGAATAACGACGGTTTCGACGACTGGGCGGTTGTTTCTTCTTCTGTTAACGAAGTGGCTATTTATTACGGCAGTGATCCTTTAGACTTTGTGCCGGATGTTACCATAAAACTTTCGCAATACCCGTTTGTAAAAACATGGGATGTTGCTTTCGGCGATTTAAATAATGACGGTTTTAGGGATATTGTAATTTCAAACTCCAGCTATTGGGAAGTATTGTATAGAGAATTGACATACGAACAACAAAGGGTGCTTGTTTTTAACGGAAAAGAAGAAATGCCTGAAGTATTGTATGAAAATGATGCCGATTATGTAATAAACGGTGACGGTTCAACTCCCGGAATTGTCCTCGGCGCATCAATGGCAATCCCCGGCGATTACAATGCCGACGGTTTTAACGATTTGATTATGAAAAGCAATGAATCGCGCAAAGCGTTGATTTTTTACGGAGGCACTACATTATCAACAGAACCTGATGAAACAATTACCATTTATTCGTCTAACTATTCAACAAGTTTTGCCATACCGGTTACAGCCTGCGGTGATATTAATAACGATGGTTTTAATGATTTTGTTTTAGGTGATATGAACAATGACAGGGGAAAATCGTGGATATTTTTCGGAGGCCCCGATGCAGATATCAATTACGATATGGAAATAGATAATCCTTCCAACGGACATACTTTTGGAGATAAAATACCTGTTACGGAAGGCGATTTTAATAATGACGGATACCCCGACCTTGTTTACGGCATTAATTATAACGATACCATTCTTGTTTATTTCGGGGGGCCGGAATTTGATAACGAACCGGATATTTTTCTTTCGGACACTTCCTATCTCGGGTCGAAACAGGCTTTTGCGTTTGTAAATAATTTTTCCGAAAAGGGGAAAAGCGATTTGATATACTCAATGTGGTATGCTGCAGAATACGGTTATTTGTTAATGTTTTACGGTACAGGTGAAAGCAAAAACAGCGCAGACCTTGTATTTTATAATACAAAAGGAAAAACTTATTCGGTAGCATCCGGCGATTTTAACAAAAACGGCCATGTGGATGTGTTTACCGGTCATCCCGGAGCAAATGCCGGCAACGGAATTAATACAGGTGTTTTGCAGCATTATATATCACCCTTTGTAACCGGAATTAAAAACAATACCGCAAACAACAAAAATACACTTTCGGTATCGCCCAATCCGGCTTCCGGTGCCGTTACAGTTCTCTATTCTACAGATAATGAGCAAAATATTACAATTTCATTAAATAACCTGAATGGTATTGCGTTAAAACGGATATCGGGAAAAAGCAATCAACCGAAATTAATAGATGTTTCGGGTTTGAAAAAAGGAGTCTATTTCATATCGGTTGATACAGGCAACAGTCTGATAACAAGTAGGTTCATTAAGTTGTAAAGGATTTAAAACAAGTTTATTTACCTTTGCGAAAATTAATACCGTTTAATGAAAAAATTATCTTTTTCGTTTAAAGTTATTTCCGGTCTTCTTCTCGGGATTTTTATCGGGTTGTTTTTTGGTGAACCGGTTTCCTGGTTGTCTGTTGTCGGGGATATTTTTGTAGGCTTGTTACAAATGACGGTTTTACCCTATATTGTTATCTCGCTTATCGTAAATATAGGACGACTTTCTCTGGATACGGGTAAAAAACTTGTCCGGTTTGCCTTGATCTTTCTCGGGTTATTGCTGGGACTGGGAATGATTTACCTTTTTGTTTTGCCGTTTGCTTTTCCCGACCGGGATTCGGGAAATTTTTACAGCAGCGATTTTGTACGCAACCCGCCATCTTTCGATATTGTAAAGCTATACATCCCCGCCAATCCTTTTGCTTCTCTGAGCAACAACATGGTTCCGGCTGCCGTTCTTTTCAGCATTTTTATCGGGCTCGGGGTAATGAAACTGCCCAAAAAGGAAATATTACTAAATCCTCTTGAAGTGATGAACTCGGCACTGAATCAGGTGAATAAAATGATAGTAAAACTAACTCCTGCAGGTGTATTCAGCATTGCGGCAGGGGTTGTCAGCAAACTAAGTTGGACAGATTTGAGCCGGTTACAGGGTTACCTGTTTGTATATATTGCAGCCGTAGTAATTTTCACCTTTGTGGTGTTGCCGTATGTAATCATGATTTTTACTCCTTTTAAGGTAAAAACCGTTTTCAGAATAATCAAATCCACACTGATAACCATATTTGCCACCGGAAAAATCATAGTAGTTTATCCTCAACTGATAGAAAACATAAAAGAGGTTCTGGAATCGGAAAAACTGAATAACGGACAGGCTGAAAAAGAGGCCGACATATTGCTGCCGCTGGCCTATCCCTTCCCCAATCTGGGAACTTTTCTTATTTACATTTTCGTACCGTTTGCAGCCTGGTTTACCGGCAAAGCGCTTACGGCTGATGTTTATCCCACATTTCTCGGTTCCACTTTGTTAAGCAGTTTTGTGGCTCCCGTAAGCGGATTGCCTTTTACCCTGAATATGCTTAAAATTCCCGCCGAAACATTTAATTTGTTTGTCCTTTCAACGGTTATAACCGACAGGGTACGGGTTGTGCTTGGTGCTTTTCATCTTATTACTCTTGCGTTACTTACAATTGCAGCCACACAGGGTGTTTTAAAATTTAACGTTAAAAAATTTACCGAAGGAATTATTGTGGTAAGTGTAGTAACATTTATTACGGTTATCGGTATGAACCGGATGCTGAAAGAAAGCATGAAGAATATCCCTACCAATCTGGAACTGCTAAACAACTTTAAATTGATAACAAAACCGCAACCCTATGAAATTCTATCGGAACCAAAGAAAAATCCCTATAAAAAATGGGCCGGCGAGAACACGCTGAGCCGAATTAAACGTACCGGAAAAATACGGGTGGGCTTTTATCCCGATGCTATGCCCTTTTCGTTTTTTAATAAAGATTCGCTTTTGGTTGGAATGGGAATAGATATGGCCCACCGACTTGCCCGTGACCTTGATGCCGAAATAGAGTTTGTACCCGTTACGCCCGGAAAACTTAGCCAAGAGATAAACAATGACTATTTCGACATAATGATTTCCGACGTTTTTATTTCGGGGAAATATGCCCGTATAATGACGCTTTCAAAATCGTACCTGAACGTATCATTGGCTCTTGTGGTAAAAAAAGAGAGGGATGAGTTCGATTCCTTCAAATCGGCAATCAAAACAGATACTTTCACCGTTTCATACTTTGAAAGAGAAGAAATAGCTAAAGAGTTTGTCTCTTTTTTCCCCAATGCAGGTATTTATCCTCTTCCAAAACAGGATGCTTTTTTTACCGGGCATTTCCCCGACTCCGTAAAACTTGATGCTTACCTTACCAGTGCCGAGCGTGGGAGCGCACTTACGCTTTTATATCCCGATTATAAAGTTGTAAATCCATTACCGTATCATATAACAAATGCTTTGGTTTTTCCCCTTGCATCCGACGATGTATGGCGAAAATATATAAACACCTGGATAGATTTCAGAACCAAAGACGGTACCGTAAAACGGCTTTACGACCAGTGGATTCTCGGTCATGAATACCGGAAAAAAGAGAAAACATGGAGTATTCTGGATAATGTTATTTTGAAAAAACAATAATCCGGTATCCAATAATGCAGTTCGTATCTTTTTAAATCAATCCGTTTTGTTTTTTACTAATCAAACTTGTTTAAAGTCTAAACATTTGATGAATTATAAAATATTGAAAACCAGAAAGATGAATAACTTTTATTAATAAGCCCACCCCTACACCTCCCGACGTAAAGTCGGGACAAGCTCTCCAAGGAGGGGAATAGTGGAATTCACTTTCTGGTTTTCAATATTTTATACTCATTGTCATCACGTTAACTTTAAACAACTTCATCATTTCCATACAGGAAGCATACATTTGTCGCTTACCCGTTTCAGCACCTTGTCAAAACCGCCAAGACTTTGCTTCATCACTTTTGATTCGGGGGAATGACAGGTGAGGCAGGCTCCCACGGTTAATATCTTTTGCTGGGTTTTAATATCAAAAGGAAAGAGATTGCTGCGGGTGGAAACATCGCCGCTGCGCTCTTTCAGAAAACCTGTCCAGGCATCTTCGGGTAATCCGTCGTAGGGACTGTTTTCGTATTCCGGAACAAATGTCCATTTGCCGGTTCCGTTTCGGATATCATAAACCAGTTTTCCCTCTCCGTAGCCCAGTGCCACCGGATTGTTGTGACACGATGTACAACTTCGTCCCTTTTTGGCCGTTGTGTGCGGTGCTGCCGGGGCAAACAGCCGTTTAAACAGCAGCGAGTCGTGATTCTTTTTTGTAAAACTCTTTTTATCAATACTCAGCACCATGCCGTGCACAACGGGGATAATTTCTTTTTTTCCACCGGTTTTTCTTATTCCCAGCGACGGCAAACGGGCAAGATAGTCACCGGTAAATTCCACCCAGCCGCCCTTTTGCGGTTTGTTGGCAATCATATTGTAAGAAGGTTCTTCCGCATCATAAGCGTTGTGGCAACCGATGCAGGCGGGCGCCCAGGCACTGTGGCAGGCCGAACAACTTACATCACGGTGAACACTGTCGCGCAGGCATTGGGCCGGCTGTTTCTTTACATAAAACTTTTTCCCGTTGTTTTTACCAATAAGAAATACGGAATCGTTGGAAACAAAAGTATTGATTAACGGATATTTATGTTTTGCCGTTTGTAAAAATGTCCGCCCTGCAATGCCTCCGTATCGCAAAGCGGCAATCATTGCCGGTTCTTCATCCAATTGCCCTGCCGTAACGGTGATGGGTTTTTCTTTTACATGGCAGTCGGAACACTGTACATCCTGCTGTTCTTCTTCGTGCCGGTAGTGGTTTCCGTCGCCCATTAGTTCATACGATGTGTGGCAATCAATACAATCCATCCCGAGCCGGTGGTGTACGTCGTCCTGCTGCCGTTCAAACACACGAAAACCCTCCACCAGCCGGTAATTCACCGTATCGGGCATTTCCTCTTTTTCCAGTGTGGTTTCGTGCCAGCCCTCGTAACCGGTTGATATCCTTCCCGAACGGCTGTGACAACCGAAACAGTGGCCGTTACTAACCGCAAGGCTTAATTGAGGATGAACCGGCAGGGTGTCGCTCTTTTTTGCATTGATTTTTTTCAAACTTGTCAATGCCTCATCGCTATAATTCAAATGGCAGGCCAGACAGCCTCCCCCTCTGGACGATTCCGTAACGGGTCCCCATTCCGTTTTCGGATTTCCGAGGTGGCACCGCACGCAAAGATTTTTCAGATGTTCGTCGGCAGCGCTATTTTTCAGATGGTGAATGTCCGTCAGCAAGTCGGGACTTTCATTTTCACCGAAAACGTACCTGTCAACGCTGATCATGCCGCTGAGGGTAGCCATCAATCCCGAATGTATTCGCTCTGTAATACCGGGATGGCACTGTGTGGTTCCGCACGACTGCCGGGCATCGTTCAGGTTGCCGGGAATAAGCCTCATGCCTCTGTGTGCTGCGTTTTTTCCGGTGGCCAACGGATTTCCGCCGTGGCAGGCAAAGCATCCCGTTGTTTCGGGCTGATGTGCTTTGGTAAATCCGTGGGTCTGACCGTGACAAAAAATGCAACTTTCGTATTGCCCTCTGATTACCGGCGATTGGGCGGCTTTTCCGGTTTCGAATCCGGGAAAAAAGTTTACGGGGGCTGTTTTCAAATTATCCAAAACTTCATATCTGTAATCCTGCTGCCAGGGCAAAACAAATTTCCAGCTCTCACCCCTGAAAAAGAACCCCGAAATGGTAAGCAGCATATATATTCCCATAAACACCAGCAAAATCCGCCGTACAAGAAAAGAGGGATTTTTATGCAAAAAAGGAATTAAATAGATAAGCAATAACAGGATGAATATGAGGATGATGATTTTCGAGGGATGTTCCAGAAAATGAAGCATTTCCTGAAGCCCTACAAAATACCACGGCCCTTTTACCGTTCCGTTGAGTGTGTCGTGCAGCGGTGCGGTAACAAAAATGCTTAATACAACTACAAACAACGAAACATATATCCATTCGGTTAATGACGGCCATATTTTCCGGCTGTGTTCCGTAATAATTACCGCAAGAAACAGCGTAAAAGTGGCAATGTGATGAACATAAATAAGCAGGTAGCTGTTTTTATTGCCAAGCAATGAGAGGGAAAGGAATTTTCCGACGAAAGGTATTTCCGAAATCAGATTGTCCAATATAAGCTGCGCCTGGTTGCTGTCGGCATCGCCTTTGAGCAAAAATCCCGTTAACATGGCGAGAAAAATAATTAAAACGCCCAGCGTTAAACGCAGCCAAAGGCCAGGGTCGGATTTTACCGCTTTCTTTTCTTTAAAATGATCGTAAAGATGTAACAGACTGAGGATTAAAAAGAATTGCGAGCTCCAATAATGAATGTTTCGTATAAGGGATGCCCAGGGGTTGAGCAGCACCATTTTCCCAATGGAAAGATAAGGATTTGAAACATCGTAAGGAACGGCCAGCAGTATGCCCGACAGTACAATCCACCAAAACAGGGCAATGGACAGCGTTCCGAAAGTTATTTTGTTTCTTTTGGAATCGGTCATCACGTAGTTTTTACCGTTAAATTACCCGAATTCTTATCCGTTTCGAAGGGCACCTTTTGCAACGGCTTATAGGCAGGGCCTTTTACCGGATTTCCGTTTAAATCGAACCGGGAACCGTGGCAGGGGCAAACCAGCACATCACCCTCTTTTTTATTGATAACACAACCGAGGTGTGTGCAATGCGAGGAAAAAACAACCGGTTTGTTGCCGTTTTTGTTTACAACAATGTAATCACCCTGAAAAGCCACCTTTTTCGTCCTGTCGTAAGGAAGTAAAAGTTTTTTGGCCGTCAGTGTCATTTGCCGCATTTGCAACATCTTATACCAAAGATACAGCACAAAACCGGTTATAACAGCCGTTGTATATTTTAAAAACGTACGTCTTTTCAAGAGTTTATCTTTTTTAATACCGAACTTGTTTAAAGACTACTAAAACAGTTGTATCAATTTTCATCATGTAAACTTTAAACAACTTTACTTCTAAATGACGCTAAAATACCTGTTTTTAAATAAATTTATGATAAAGTTGAAATATATTTTTATACATTTGCGGCCTGTTTGAAATTAAACCATTATTAATCATAATATTATTACGAAAGATGAATGCAATTAAAAAAGGATTATTACTCTTAGGGCTTACCGTTTTTATCAGCGGGATGAGTTTTGCGCAGGGAAACCTGAAAATCGGGTACATTGATTCCAACGAAATTTTGAGCCTTATGCCCGAAACCGATTCCCTGCAAAAAGAACTAAAAGCCTATGCCGACAACCTCCAGCAACAACTTCAGGTGATGATGCAGGAGTATCAAACCAAAGTGCAGGAATACCAGAACAATCAGGCAACCATGTCGGACCTGATTCGTCAGACCAAAGAAAAAGACATCAGCGACCTGCAAACACGTATTCAACAGTTTCAGGCTTCTGCCGACCAGGACCTTGCAAACAAACAGACGGAACTGTTTAATCCTGTAATCCAAAAGGTAAAAGATGCCATTACTGCCGTTGGTGCCGAAAATCATTACAACTACATCCTTGACATTGCCCAGGGTGTGGTTCTTTATTATGAAAACGGCGACAATGTTCTGCCTTTGGTAAAAAAGAAACTGGGAATAAAATAGTTTTATCCGACTTAAAAAAGAAAAACCGGCTATTTGCCGGTTTTTTTGTTTAAAGGAACCTGCCCCTGTAAACGGGGCAGATTGAAAAAACCAAACTCCTACCTTCGGTTATTTTTTTCCAGCTTTTCAAGCCGTTTTTCCATTTCCGCAATAGTTTTTTGCTGCCGTTGGATAATCTGCTGTTGCTCCTGAACGGCTTTTACCAACGGCACCACAAATTCGGCATAACGCAGGCCGTAATAATCGTGTTCGTTTTTCGGTTTGTCAACACCCGAAAAATCGTATCCCAGCGATTGCGCGGCCTTTTCCACCTCCTGAGCCAGAAAACCCGTTTGCACCGTTGCCTCTTTCTTTTTTAAAGCGCGCTCCATGTAGCTATCGGGTTTGGCAACGGAATCGGGAATGTTCAGAAATTCGTTTAGCTTTTCCAAATCGAGGTGATAGGTAACCGGTTTGAGTTTTAAAATAAAATCCAGCCCCGGAACATCCTCTTTTACATCCGTTTTAAAGCGTGCATCACTCAGGTTTGTCCAGTTGGCATATCCGCCGATGGATGTTACGGAACTGTTTCCCAATCGCACCTGGTTATCTGCCGTTATGACCGCATGATAGCCTATGGCCGTCGAATTTGTATCAACCGTGTTACCCCTGAATGCGTTGTATCCCAGAGCGGTATTGTAATCACCTCCAGTATTATTGAAAAGAGCCCAGCATCCTACTGCCGTATTATAATCGCCGGCTGTATTGTGATTCAGTGCATATGATCCGTATGCAGTATTATAACAACCATCGATGTTAGAATATAAAGTTTCGGTTCCTGTAGCCACGTTGATAAATCCATAAGTATTGAAAAACAACGATTTATCTCCTATGGCAATATTACTAAAACCAAGCCATCCCGATGAATCGTTTTCTCCGTTATGATAAAGCGCCGAATCGCCTATGGCAATCAAACCTGACCCTGAAACGTTTTTATATAGCGCACAAGTCCCTATTCCAATATTGGAAATTCCGGTAGTATTTGAATACAATGCTTTGGACCCGATAGCCGTATTATTAGTACCATCATAAGATTGTGATACTCCTATACCGTTGTTAAATAATGCCGAATCGCCGATAGCCACTAAGTTGGAACGGGTGGTATTTTTAAATAAAGCGGAAACCCCTACAGCCACATTGGAATAGCCGGTGGTGTTATAATTCATTGCATTGGAACCGAGTGCCGTATTATAGTCACCGGAAGTATTCTGTTGTAATGAATTTGCTCCCAATGCCGTATTGTCGTGACCTTTTTTATTCATATTCATGGATGCATATCCTAAGGCACAGTTGTATGTCCCCGATGTATCCTGATTTAACGTTAAACTTCCCATGGCAACATTATATCCACCCGAACGATGATTTCGAAGTGCATTTGAACCAACAGCCACATTGTAATTCCCCGAATTTAGATTACTTAAAGCACCTGAGCCGAAAGCGCTGTTATTGCTGGTGTTTTCACCCGAAGCCAGTGCCTCGTAACCCATGGCACAATTATAATACCCTGTTTTGTTTCCATATAATGCTTTAGTGCCAAAGGCTGAGTTCTCATAGCCGGATATATTCGAATAGAGTGCCTGAAACCCGGCAGCGGTATTTTTGCTTCCTGTAGTATTTGAATACAGTGCTTTGGAACCCATAGCCGTATTTTTAATCCCTTCGGATGAAGATGATGCGCCCGAGCCGTTATTAAACAATGCGGAATCGCCCACAGCCACCAAATTGGTACGGGTATCATTTTTATATAGTGCTGAGACGCCTACAGCTACATTGGAATAGCCTGTGGTATTATAATTCATAGCGTCGGAACCAAGTGCCGTATTATAATCTCCGGTAGTATTTTGTTGCAATGAATTTGCACCCATTGCCGTATTGTCGTGACCTTTTTTATTCATATTCATGGATGCAAATCCCACTGCACAGTTATTTATACCTGATGAATCCTGATTTAATGCAGCGCTTCCCACCGCAACATTAAATCCACCCGAATAATGCATTTGAAGAGAGTTTGAACCTACGGCCACATTGTTATTGCCCGAATTAAGATTGCTTAAAGCACCTGAGCCGAAAGCGCTGTTGTTGATAATGCTTTCACCCGAAGCCAGTGCAAAATAGCCCATGGCACAGTTATCAGTTCCTGTTTTATTGCTATTTAAGGCCTTAACACCAAAGGCCGAGTTCTCTGCCCCCGTCGTATTAGAATAAAGTGTCTGAAATCCTGAAGCGGTATTAAAATATCCGGTAGTATTTGAATACAATGCTTTGGAACCGACAGCCGTATTTTGGGTACCATCTAACAGACCGGAAGCCCCCGAGCCGTTATGATACAAAGCCGAATCGCCAATGGCTACAATATTCGAACAATTTGTTCCGGAATAAAGACTTGCATAACCCACTGCCACATTGGAATATCCGCTGTCGTTGGAATACAAACTGTTAGCACCTGCCGACACATTGTATTTTCCTTTTGTATTGGATATCATGGAATAGTAACCTAATGCCGTATTGTTTTCACCGGTTGTATTTGACAATAAACCGCCATAACCTGCAACGGTATTGTATTTGCCGGAAGAGTTGTTTGTTAGTGTTGACCCGCCTATTGAGACGTTTTTTTCACCTGTAGTATTGAGGTACAAGGCATAACTGCCCAGAGCCACATTATTCGAACCCGTTGTGTTTGAAGGAAGCGAAGCGGCACCGACGGCAACATTATTTTCACCGTTTGTATTTTCTTTCCCTGATAATTGTCCGATAAAAACATTTTCGTTATCCGACAAATCATCGTTTTTTCCCGCACTTTCGCCGATAAAAACGGAATTACCGCTGTTTTTCGTCTCCAAAGTGTGTCCGTTCATTACAAAATATTCGGTTCCTGCCAGGTCGAAACGTATTTTGTCATCATCGGCAGTTTTTTCCACCCGAACTTTGGTGTCGTTATCTGCATCCCTCAACTCACTGTTAAGACCGGTACTGATAATTTCTTTCCACTGCGAGGCAGTTCCGTCGTAAAACCAAAAACTTTTGGTGTCGGTTACAAAAACAAGCAACCCGTTTGCCGGCGATGAAATTGCGTCGCGCTGAGCCGCTGTCATTCTGGGAATAAGCATTCCCTTTGAAGTGCTTTTTACATCCAGCATGGCACTGTTATCGGCACTGCTGCCGTCTCCGTTCACGGCCACTTGCGAATAACCCGTTGTCAATGCAAGGGTCAGCATTAATAGTAAAATTGTTCTCTTTTTCATGGTTTTATTTATTTTAATTCAATTCTTTTTGTCACTTCCAATTCGGAATCTTTTTCGAAAAACCGTACTGTATATTTTCCTCCGGGCAAACCGGTTTCCACCTTCACAAAATCGGTTTGACATATCTCTTTTTCCATTAATAATTTTGTTCCGCCGAGTATTTCTACCGTAGCCGATTTGATTAAATGGGCCGCCTGTATAAAAATCGAGTTTCCGATGGTGTATATCAAAATGTCTGTCATGGCAAAAACTTTCGGGCAAAACTATTGTCATGATCCGGCTAACGCAAAGAAAACGGGTAGGCGACGGGTAGTACGGCACAAGAAAACAGGTAGGTATCAGGTAGTAAACCGGCTTAATGGAAAATATTTATATACTGAATATCAAATTATTAGAAATTTTATAAAAGTTTATCAAAAAGTTATACCTTTGGGTGAACCATTTTGACGGTTTTTCATGAAATCAATTGCTTTTTTAATTGTACTGATATCTTTACTAATTAATCCGGTGCTGCCGGCTCCTAAAAAAACCGACACTACGGGTTTTGCTTCATTGGGTGATTCGGTTATTCAATATATTTACGACAATCCGGTAAAATCTTTGTCGCTTGCAAAAAGGCGCACAAAATGGGCACTGTCCATCGGGGATTCCACAATGATAGCAAGCAGTTACAGTCAAATGGCCGATGTACTTACCCGTCTCGGAGCTTACGACTCGGCACTCAGTTATGCATTTAAAGCGCTGAATATTTTCGAACGTTTGGGAAACAAAGATTTTGCCGCATATAATTCAGTTACCATTGCGGATATCTATTCCCGTGAAAAAGCTATGTTCGATAAGTCGCTCGGTTTTTATAAAAAAGCACTTAAACTTTATTCCCAAGCCGGCGACACAACCGAAACAGGCGGTACCCTTATGAGCATCTCTTACCTCTTTTCTTCTCAAAATCAGTACGACAGCGCAGAATATTACGCATTAAAAGCTATTGATATCAATAAAAAATCGGGCAACCTCAATTATCTGATTGCCAACTATGATAATCTTGCCCAAATCTATGGGAATTTGGATAAATACGACCTTGCCCTGGCTTACTTCCGTAAAAGCGAATCTTTGTTAAAACGGTTTGATAATAATCTGTTTTGGGCAGGACATTATGCTTTTATGGTGGATACATACGAACGAATGGGAGATTTTGAAAAGGTACTGGAACTGGCAAATAAAGGATTAAGCTATGCAAAAAAAACCGGTGACAAAGAGATGACTGCGGAATTTTACAATGCCATTTCCAATGCTTTGGAAAAAACCGGAAGATACAAAGAGGGTTTACACTATCTACATCTTGCCGATTCGTTGGAACAAATGCTGTCTGACGAAAAAACAAAAGAAAAAATGGCACAAACGGAAGCCCTGTACCGGCTGAACACCATGCAAAACCGTTTAACGCTCATGGAGGCTCAAAACAGGGCCGAAAAGTTGACCCGTACACTTCTGCTTTTGGCAATACTTATTGTAATTATCATCTTTGTTTTTGTAATACTGATGATAATGAGGAAAAGAAAAAATGAAAAAGCCCTCTATCATTACAAAGCACAACTTGCCGAAAAGAAGGAAAAACTGATTAAAAGTGAATTGGAACAGAAAAAGTTAAGGGAACAGGAATTGCAAAAAGAGCTGGAGTTTAAAACGCGGCAACTGACCACCACGGCACTGAATATTGTTCAGAAAAACAAATCGCTCAACGAACTCTCAGAAATGTTACATGAAACGGAACGCAAGGCGAAACCAGAAGTTAAATCGGAACTGCAAAGTTTAAGAAAAGCCATAGAAAGAACCGTAAAACGTGACAAAGACTGGGAAATTTTCAGATTACACTTCGAACAGGTAAATCCGGGCTTTTTTGAAAGACTGAAAAAAATAAATTCGGCATTAACACAAAACGATCTGCGTATAAGCGCTTTTATCCGGCTGCGTCTGAGCATTAAAGAGAGCGCCTCCATTTTGAACCTTTCGCCTACAAGTGTAAAGACCGCCCGCTACAAATTACGAAAAAAACTCAACCTTAAAAACGATGATAACCTTTACGAATTTATTGAAAATGTTTAAGTCGTAAGAAGTATTAAAAAACTTATTTAAAGTTATCATTGAATATATAAACTTCAACTTAAGTGGGATAAAATCAGGGTAATTCGCAAAATTCGATGATTTTTTTCATCGAATTACACGAATTTAACGAATTACGTTTCTTCTTCAAGCCAACGGCATGAAGAAGAACGGTTTTACAATTATTCGTTGAGATAAAATTAATAATTGAATTTCATGCTCCACCTGATGACAGTTCAGACTTTATAAAAATCAGTTAATCAATACATGTTAATCGTCATACCAGCTTGCATACATATTGTAATTGTTTGAAATACGGTGCACCTCTCCTTCCAACAGTTCCTTGTCCATCTCCTTTATTTTTTTGGCCGGAACGCCGGCAAATACGCTTCCCGAAGGCACCACCGTGTTTTTGGATACCAGCGCTCCGGCAGCAACCACCGAATTGCTTTCGATAACCGCACCGTCCATTATTATGGCGCCCATACCAATAAGCACATTGTCGTGAATGGTACAACCGTGAATAATGGCACCGTGGGCAATGGAAACATTGTTGCCGATGGAAACGGGGGCTTTTTTATAGGTGCAATGTATTATTACTCCGTCCTGAATATTAACGTTGTTGCCGATTCGGATGTAGTGCACATCGCCGCGCACAACGGCATTAAACCATACCGAACAATCGTCGCCCATTACCACATCGCCGGTAAGCGTGGCATTGTCGGCAATAAAACATCCTTTTCCCCAAACGGGTTTTACTCCTTTAACCGATTTTATTATAGCCATACTTAATATTATGAAATTGTTTTAAGTCAATTATTAACTTCTTTTTTAATATTTGGAGGCATGAAAATGAATGCTTTTTTAAACCCACCCCTGCCCCTCCCGGGAGGGGAATTTTGTTTTCCAATATAGTTTGCTGTTCATTTTAAATGTTTTTCTTCCATTTAACGTTCGTTTTTCCTTTAACGGTAAGTATTTCCCCTTCCGCCTCAGGCGAAGGATTAAGGTTTGGGTTAATTGTGTTATTCATTTCCTATACTTCTTTTTTTCGGGATAATCAATATTGTAATGCAATCCGATGCTTTCTTTGCGGTTCATGGCCATTTTTATGACCAAATAACCCACGTTTATCATGTTTCTCAATTCGCAAATATCCTGCGAGACCACCGATTTTTCATACAGGTCTTCCGTTTCGTTGTATAGAATCTCAAGCCTGTCGAGGGCTCTTTTCAGTCTGAGGTTCGACCGTACAATACCCACATAATTGCTCATGATGGATTGCAGCTCTTTTTTCGATTGGGTAATCAAAATCATCTCCTCATTCATAACCGTACCCTCGGCGTTCCATTCAGGTATGTTTTTCAGAAAGCCGTACTCTTTGATATGCTCTTTTGCGTGTTCTGCCGCACGGTGCGAAAATACCGCCGCTTCTAGCAACGAGTTGGAAGCAAGCCTGTTGGCTCCGTGAAGTCCGGTACAGGCCACCTCGCCCGAGGCATACAGGTTTTTGATGCTTGTTTGTCCGAATTCGTTGGTTTTAATGCCTCCGCAGGCATAGTGTGCAGCAGGAACCACGGGAATCATCTCTTTGGTTATGTCGATACCGATGCTGAGGCATTTGGCATAGATGGTGGGAAAATGGTGCAGCAGTTCATGTTTGGAAACCTTGCGTGCATCCAGATAAACATACTCGTCTCCCGAAAGTTTCATCTCGTTGTCGATGGCCCGGGCAACGATATCGCGAGGTGCCAGCGAGCCCAGCGGATGATACTTGTGCATAAACTCCTCTTCTTTCCGTGTTTTCAAAACAGCTCCGGCACCCCGCAGCGCTTCGGTAATCAGAAACGAAGGGCGTTCGCCGGGATTATACAGTGAAGTGGGATGAAACTGTACAAATTCCAGATTTTCGAGGTGGGCTTTGGCACGATAGGCCATGGCAAGGCCGTCGCCTGTGGCAAACAGCGGATTGGTTGTGGTTTGGTAAATATTTCCCATACCGCCGGTGGCCATCAGGGTTATTCTTGATTTTATTATCTCAATCTCGCCCGTTTTCCGGTTTAATACATAAACCCCATAACATGTGATGTCTTTCCTGCTTCGTGTTACCTCTTCACCAAGGTGGTGCTGGGTAATCAAATCCACGGTAAAGTGGTTTTCCAGCACTTCTATATTCGGGTGTTCTTTTACTTTCCGGTTGAGTGCCCGTTGTATTTCAAAGCCGGTATTGTCTTTATGGTGTAAAATTCTGAATTCCGAATGGCCTCCTTCGCGTGCCAGGTCGTATTTTCCGGCTTTGTTTTTATCGAAATGGGTTCCCCAGGCAATTAATTCCTTTACCCTTTCGGTTGACTCGGTAATGGTAAGGCGCACTATTTTTTCATCGTTAATACCGGCTCCGGCACGCAGTGTATCGGCAATGTGTTTTTCGTAGGTGTCGGGCGAATACATTACGGCCGCTATTCCTCCCTGGGCATAGGATGTTGCCGTATCCTCCATACTGGTTTTGGATAAGACAATAACTTTACCGTAAGGGGCAACTTTCAGGGCGAAAATCAATCCGGCACTTCCGGAACCAACAACCAAAAAGTCGGCTTTGCGTTGCATCTCTTTTTTTTGCAAAGGTAACAACGAATCTGCTAAATGCGGGGTTTTTTTATCATCGAATTACGCGGATTTAACAAATTATGTTCTTCTTTACGCCGGTGGCATAAAGAAGAATGGTAAACATCAATAAACAATGAATTTTATCTTAAAAAATCATCTACTTTTGTCTTAAAAAGAGAAACAGTAAATCCGAAGATTGAAAAAAGTCCTTGTCATACGGTTTAGTTCCATTGGCGACATTGTCCTTACCACGCCGGTTATCAGAGCTTTAAAAGAGCAGGGAAATTATGAAGTGCACTGCCTTGTAAAAAAACGGTATGCCTCCATTTACCGGGCAAACCCCAATGTGGACAGGGTTCATGAGTTTGACGGCAACCTGCCGGAAACCGTGGATGCATTGCAAAAAGAGGGTTTCCGTTTTGTAGTTGACCTTCAGAAAAACCTGCGCTCTTTTCGTGTAAGATGGATGCTGCAAAAGCCGGATGCCTCATTCAATAAACTGAATTTTAAAAAATGGCTGCTTGTTCGTTTTAAAATCAACAAACTGCCCGATGTTCATATCGTTGACCGCTATTTTGAAGCGGTGAAAGAGCTTGGGGTTAAAAACGACAACAAAGGACTGGATTTTTTTATTCCGGAAGGGGAAGATATCGTACCCGGACAATTGGATAAGCGGCTGGAAAACGGTTTTGTCTGTTTTGTTTTGGGCGGCCAACATGCCACCAAGATATTCCCACCCGTAAAAGTTGCCGAGGTCATTAATTTATTGGATATTCCGGTGGTCTTACTGGGCGGCAAAGAGGATGAAGCCCGTGCGAAGGAGGTGCTTTCGCTGTGTCAGGGAAAAAAGGTTGTAAATACCTGTGGAAAGCTTTCTCTTTTCGGTTCGGCATCACTGGTAAAAGCTGCAAAAGCGGTGATAACCAACGATACCGGACTGATGCACATAGCGGCAGCTTTTAACAAACCGGTGATCAGTATTTGGGGAAATACCGTTCCCGCTTTCGGCATGACGCCGTACGAACCGCAAACTCCCGGAAATGTTTTTATATCGGAAGTCACAGGGCTGAAATGCAGACCCTGCAGCAAACTGGGTAAAAAAAGCTGTCCCAAAAAACATTTCGACTGTATGATGAAACAGGATAGTGCAGCTATTGCACGGCAGGTGAAACGGTTTTTAAAACTTTAAACCGGTTTAAAAAAAATCCGGGCAACCATAAAGCCACCCGGAAAGCCAAAACCAAATTCCTACCTTCGGTCTGTACAAATATAAAGAACTTTTTTATTTACTTTTTTTCAATTCATCAATTTCTTTTTTTAATATTTCGTTTTGTTTTTTCAGTAATTCCACGGCCTTTTTAAGTTCTTCGATTTGAAGTTGCTGTTCGTAATTGGCTTTATAATTGTAGGTTGTCATTTCATCCGTTAAAATGTCATATTCGCCACGCAGGTCTTTGGGTACCGAATTGGGGTCAAGCTCTTTGAGTCCTTTTTCGGTAGTTTCGTCAAAAGCACCTTCGGGTTTTGGTTTGGGCGGATAGTTCAGCAGTTCTTCGGTAACGTTCCTGTCGGTAAATGCCGCTGCTCCCATGTTGTGCAGGTCGTCATAATAAATATCGTCCCAGGCTTTGGAACTGCTGCCTAAATCCTGTGCTTTGTGGGTATCGGGAAGAATAGTTCCGTTTTCGATAAAAACATTGTGCGCACCATGGTAAAAGAAAATGTGGTTGTCGCTGTTGGAATAGCCCATGGAACCACCGAACGAACTGTTATCATAAAACTTTATCTGTCCGAGGTTACTTCCCGAGGCTTTAATTTTTAATGTTGCCGTGTTGTCGGTGGATTCAATGGTTGAAGTTACCACTCCCGAATTTTTCACGGTAAAATCTCCGTTTATTTGCACCAGCTTGTTGTCAAACTCACCGTAGATTAATGAGTCGTTAGCACTGTTGGCGATATACAGGCGGTTGCTTGAGATGTTATTGTTGCCTGCTCTGTAACCCAGATATACACAGTTTGAAATACCACCGGATGAATTATGGCCCGAATAAGAACCAATGGCAGTATTGTTATCACCATTTTGATTTTCGGTTAACGCTTTTATTCCTACGGCTACATTATGGTTTCCATCATTCGAATGATAAAGTGCATAATGTCCTATACTTGTGTTTCCGGTAGCAATAGCACTATTTGCTAATGAATAACTACCCACTACAGTATTGGAATCACCCGAGTAAAGACCATTCAAAGCTTCATATCCCAATACTGCATTTTGGGAACAGGATTCGCAATGAGCCATAACATAATTACCTATAGATGTATTTTCTCTTCCTGTGATATTATTTTCTAATGATACGTTACCTAAAGCAACATTTGAATAACCGGCTGTATTTTTTTTTAGTGCATTATAACCAATGGCAATAAGATAATCACTGGTATCATTATACAATAATGCCCCTTCGCCAATAGCAATATTTCTATTACCTGAAGTATTGAATAATAAAGTATGATAACCGATAGCCGTATTTCCATATCCTGTTGTATTGTGGTAAAGTGCTTTTGAACCTATTGCGGTATTGTATAATGATTCGTAAAGACCGATACCTGGTCCGTTTCCATTGTGATAAAGTGCCGAGTCGCCAATGGCCACGATGTTGGATATTGTTTGAGAATAGAACAGCGCCGAATTTCCAAGTGCAATATTTGAATAACCGGTAGTATTGTTTTGTAAGGCATTATAACCTATGGCTATATTTTCATGTCCCGATGTGTTTAGCATTAAGGTAGAATCTCCTATGGCAACGTTTCCCTTTCCTGTAGTGTTTGAATAAAGCGCTTTTGATCCACCGGCAAAATTTCCGTAACCCGAAGTGTTGGAATGTAGGGTCTGGTATCCGATGGCCGTATTGTCGCGGCCGGTATTATTGGCCGGGGTCGAACTACCGTAAAGTGCTTCGGTACCAATGGCTATATTGCGGGTTTCCCTGCCTGAGGTGCGGTTATCGGCATTTTGCATGGCATGATCACCTATGGCAATTGAACCCGAATTTGCCCTGTTTTCGAAAAGAGTGAAATTTCCTATGGAGATATTGTAACCTCCCGTTGTATTGTTGTAAAGCGGTCCCCAGCCTATAGCAGTGTTATAAACCCCATCCGTATTTGAATATAACGATTTATAACCCACGGCCGTGTTTCCCCATTTGTTGGAGGTAAAAAGCGCCTGGTAACCTATTGCTGTATTTTGTGTTCCTGTAATATTGCTGTACATTGCAGAATCTCCAACAGCCACATTGGTCGAACCGGTGGTGTTGGAATAAAGCGCTTTTGATCCGCCGGCAACGTTGTTATGACCGGTGGTGTTGGAATACATTGCCCTCATCCCCACAGCCACATTGGAATATCCGGTAGTATTGGAATACAGAGCATAGGTTCCTGTTGCGGCATTATAGTCACCCGTTGTGTTATTCATCATGCTGCGGTAACCCAATGCGGTATTCTTATTTGCAGTTGTGTTGCTAAGCATAGAGAAAGCACCCACAGCCGTGTTGTCATAACCGAGGGTGTTGTTTTTCAGTGCATTGTATCCTAATGCTGTATTATCATATCCCTGGGTATTGGCATACAGTGCTTTGGAACCCACAGCCGTGTTTTCTGCAGCTTCATAGCTGTTCCCCGAGGTTTCGCCGTTGTGGTATAATGCCGAGTCGCCAACGGCTACCAGATTGTGTTTTGTCAAAGATGAATAAAGTGCCGATTGACCCAAAGCAACATTGGAATATCCTGTCAGGTTATTGTATAAAGATTGAGAACCCACAGCAGTATTGTATTTACCCGTAGTATCATTTAAAAGTGCCAAACTACCGGTTGCCACATTGTAATCCCCGGAAATGTGGTTCATTAAAGTTGCATTTCCAAGAGCTGTGTTATGATTTCCGGAAACATTTTCAATTAATGTATTATAACCGATAGCCGTATTTCTGTACCCTGTTGTGTTTTCGTACAACGATTGATAACCTATTGCCGTGTTTGCCGTTCCTTCGTAGTATGTTGAAGCTCCGTTGGAATTATGATACAATGCATTATAACCGATAGCAATCAGATTATCTTTACCGTCATTGGAATGCAATGCATTTTTACCGACAGCAATATTATTATGACCGGTTTGGTTACTATACAAGGTATTGTACCCTATGGCAGTATTATAATTATTATTGAAATTATCGTGCCAGCCTGCATTATAACCGAGAAAAACCGAACCGCCCGAATTCACAAATTCCAGATGAGGACCGGAAAACCGGAAGTATTCAATGCCGGCAAGGGAAATTCTCACTTTATCTTCATCTGCCGAGCCATAATCGGTTTCCACTTTGGTATCCCCGTCGTTGTCTTCTATTTGCGTAAGGGTACCGCTTTGAATTTTGGTAAACGAATTGCCGTTGAAATAATAAAACATCTGTTGGTCGGAATCGTAAACCATTAATCCTTTGTCGCTGTCGCCGAGTTTTTGTACAAGGGTATTGCGCTGCGCCGTTGTCAGTCGTGGAATCAGTATGCCGGCCGTATCGGACTGTACATCCAGCATGGCGTGTGCATTGGCGGCACTACCTGTGGTGTTTATTGCTACCTGTGCAAAAAGATTTTCTTTGGTAAAAATCAGCAAAAGTACCGATACCAAAAGAAGGGTCATTGTTTTTTTCATAATTTTACTTTTTTGGTGTTTATAAATACCCGTTTATTAAAATTTCCATTTTCCGTATGAATATTCACATGAAAATATCCGGTGGTATTGTCATTCAATTCTACCACAGCATAATCAATGTTTCTGTAATTTTTAACAATCAGTTTTTGCTTGTTCATGTCGGCAATCTCTATTTCGGCATTCTGAATAACATCATTGAAATAGACGGCAACTTTGTTTTCGAAAGAGGTAATGATACATTGAGCCATTTTTGGTTTTTTTGCGGCAAATATATTCTCAGGGCGGGCCAACAAGCAAGAAAAAGGGTTGAACAATTGGTGAACAATTTTGTTTCTCGGGTGAACAATTGGTGAACTTTAGGCTGTTTAATAAATTGTAAATAATTGAGCACAAGTATAAAATATATATTCTTTTTGTAACAACACAATAAGTGGTGTGTTACAAAGAAGTTTTTCGCTTATTTTTGAATCAACCAAACAGTAGAGTTATGAAAAAGCTGATTGTTTTCCCGCTTTCTTTACTTTTTTTATTTAATACAATAACCGGTTACGGTGCACTTAAAAAACCCGGTAATGATAACGACCAATTTAAAACATTAATTGATAAGGCAAAAAAGAATTATTACAATTATCCGGGAAAATCGATACGCTATGGCAAACAGGCATTGAAGATAGCAGAACAACAAGGCGATGAAAACCGGATTGCCGATGCACTGATTACCATAGCCACTGCCTTTTATTACAATAAAAATACCGACTCGTGCGAGAAATATGCAGAAGAAATTTTAAATATGAATTTGAGCGGGAAAAGGGCTCTGTCTAAAAAAAGTTATGCTGCAAATTTAATTTCGATTACCAGTAAAAACAGGGGAAATTATAAAAAGGCACTGGAGTATTCAACCAAAGCCATGGAATTTATCCGTACGGAACAAGATGTAAGCAACTATGCCTGTGCGTTAAGCAGTACGGCAATAATTATGAGCAAACTCGGCAAATATGAAAATGCCGTGGATTCGATGTATAAAGCTTTAAGATTGTTTGTGTCAATTAATGATACCGTCAATCAAATTAATATCTTTAACAACCTCGCTATCATTTACATGGATATAGGAAAAGATTCGCTGGCAATAAAATATTTTAAAAAAGTATTAGCAGCAATGGGAAACGATACGGCAAGTGTAAGTTATGCAGCCGTATTAAATAACCTCGGGATTTTATATTTCAACCGGCAACTATACGACACTGCACTCTATAATTATGAAAGAGCCTTTAATATTTACAAAAATAAAAGAGACACGGTTGATATGGCCGGTGAGTATCAAAACATGGGAAACGCACTGGTTGCAAAAAAGGAATACCGTAAAGGTTTGGATAATTTGCTGACAGCCTTAAAAATATAC
>JALVZH010000156.1 GCA_027022105.1 Bacteroidales bacterium
CTGCTTTTGTTTTGATAAAAAGAGCGGCAGACGGCGGTGTGCACAGCAACCAGATAGCATTTCCGGGCGGCAGTTTTGAACCGCAGGATAAAACCCTGCAACAAACAGCTTTGCGCGAAAGCCAGGAAGAAACCGGTATTTACGCCGGTGAAGTTACCGTAATAGGAAAATTGTCTGCACTGTACATCCCTCCGAGTAATTTTATGGTAACACCGTTTGCGGGATATTTAAACCGGCAACCCCGTTTTGTGCCCAACAACGAGGTGGAACGCATTATGGAGATTTCCCTTAAAGAATTAACCGACCCCCGTTCATTTCAATTTAAAACCATTAAACACCGTACGGGAAACGAGTATTCGGTGCCCTGCTTTTATCTTCAAAATGAGATAGTATGGGGAGCCACTGCCATGATGCTCAACGAGTTTCTAACGATTGTAAAAGGAATGGGCAGGCATTAACGGGAAATTTGTATTTTCGTGCCTTTCATTAAAATAATTGATGTATGAAACTTTTATTAATCAGTAATTCGACCATGGCAGGTGAAACGTACCTGGGATGGCCGCGTGCATATATTGCCGATTTTTTGAATAACGAAGAGGTAAAGAAAGTGCTTTTTGTGCCTTATGCCGGTGTAAATCTTTCCAATGAAGGGTTACAAGCTTCCTATGATGTTTATACCAAAAAGGTAAAGTCGGTTTTCGGGCAACTGGGCTTTGAGGTGGAGCCGGTACACCGTGCAGAAAATCCGGTTGAAGCCGTGCAAAATGCCGAAGCTGTTGTTGTGGGTGGCGGAAATACGTTTCATCTGGTAGCCGAAATGCACAAAACCGGTTTGATGGATGCCATAAGAGAAAAGGTGTTGAAAGGAACGCCATATGTGGGATGGAGTGCAGGTTCCAACGTGGCCTGTCCTGCGCTGAAAACCACCAACGATATGCCTATAACAGAACCGCAAAGTTTTGATGCTCTGAATTTGATTCCTTTTCAAATTAATCCCCATTACCTTGATACCAATCCCAAAGGTCATGGCGGTGAGACCCGGCAGCAGCGGATTGAGGAGTTTTTGGCCGTTAACCGGAATATGAAAGTTGCCGGATTGCGTGAAGCCTCGTTGCTGTATCTCGACGGTAAGCTGTTGAAATTATTGGGAAAAAGGCCTCTGCGGCTTTTTGAATTCGGGAAAGAACCGGTTGAGTATGAACCGGGGAGCGATTTGAGTTTTTTGTTAGATTAGATTCATTAAACCAAAAAGTATAATCCGATGGGTGACGAAAGCTTGTTGCTGATAACCATGGTAAGCTACATTATTCTGCTTATCGGGTGGGGTATTTTTCAGGGCAGGAAGGTAAAATCGGATGAAGATTTTGCCATTGCCGGCAGGAACCTGCCCGGCTGGGTGGCCGCCCTGTCGGAACGTGCCACAGGCGAGTCGTCGTGGGCATTGTTGGGGCTGCCCGGTGCCGCCTATGCCATGGGCCTGAGTGAGATATGGACGGCCGTGGGGTGTGTGGCGGGAATAATTACCGCATGGGCAGTGCTGGCCTGGCGGTTGCGTGATGCTGCCGAAAAATACCGGGCCACGACATTTACCGAATTTATATCCAAATCACATCCCGAAGCGGCCAAATGGATTCGTATGATTGCGGCAGCATCCATCGTCTTTTTCTTCTTTTTTTATGTGGGAGCGCAGTTTCTCGGCGGCGGAAAGACCCTCCATACCATGTTTGGAATAGAGCCCTTGACCGGCATGCTGATAACCGCTGCGGTGATAATACCTTATACTATTTACGGGGGCTTTCGAAGTGTGGTTTATACCGATGTGGTGCAGGCTGTTGTTATGATTGTTGCTCTTGTGGCGGGACCGGTGGTGGGGTTTTACTACATTGCTCATCATCCCGAACTGTATGCCACAACGGTATCAGGAGCTTTGCATAAAGCAGGAGATTCTTACACCTCTCTCTCCGGTGCTTTTTCAGGTTTCTCGGCAGGAATTGTTATAGTGGGGGCTTTTTCATGGTTTTTCGGTTATCTGGGCGGGCAACCGCAACTGACCACCCGTTTTATGGCCATTAAAAATACGCGTCAGGCCAAAATAGCCCGCAATGTGGGTATTTTATGGACGCTGATTGCTTACCTCGGGGCGCTTTCCATAGGCTGGATAGGTTTGGCTGTTTTCGGACCCGAAGGTTCCGCCGGCGGACTTGCAGATCGTGAGTTTGTAATGCCAAAAGTGATGCTTACGCTCTTTCACCCTGTTTTTGCGGCATTGTTGATAACCGGTGCCATAGCGGCTATGATATCCACCGCCGATTCGCTGTTGATATTGTCGGCTACCGAATTTTCGGAAAATATTCTGAAACCTCTGTCGAAGAAGAACAAAAACGGTTCGGGATTGCGAACATCGCGGATTATAACCGCTTCTCTGGCCGTAATTGCCCTGTTTATTGCATGGCTAAACGGAGATAATCGCTTTATTTTTACACTGGTGAGTTATGTGTGGGCCGGTATCGGCGGCACTTTCTCGGTAGTGGTGCTGCTCACCCTGTTTTGGAAACGCTACCACGGGAAGGCTGTGCTTGTGACTATTATTTATGGAATTACCTTTACTATTGTATGGATTAATACCGGTATGGATGAGGTTATTACTTCAAGGTTGATGACTTTTGTTACAACACTTCTGGTAGCGGTTTTGGCTACACTTTTTATTCCTGGGAAAAAGAATTTGGGGGATTAGCTGCCGGGTTATTCCGCTTCCGCGTCCTGATTCCTATCCACATCAGGCGCATAAGAGTTAAACTAAGAGAGGTGTTCTTAAATCTAACATCTTACACGTGTCTGCCTCTGGCTGATCGGATATCTGACACATGTCCGCCGTAGGCTGATCAATCCCCTCCTCAGTCTCAATTCCGATCCACCTTAAGCGGAGTGGGAATCTTATGCTTGTTCTTCTCAAACTTTCTCCTTTCCCCCGGGTTCGACCTTTCGGGACTCCCCCACAAGGCTTATTGCGACCCAAAAGGTCTGGATTCCAATCCATTACTTCACCCATATTGCAGTTGTAGTCTCGTAACTTCTTAGTTTTAAGAAGAGTCATTTTTAAAAATTTCTACAGGTACCACTACGGATTTTTTCCTGTTAAAAGGGACGGAT
>JALVZH010000157.1 GCA_027022105.1 Bacteroidales bacterium
GTGCTGCTTGAGTCCCAAAGTAATACTCTTACTGAGAACGGGATCATCAAAACAGCACCTGTTGCAAAAATATAAAATTTTTTTGCATTTTTTCTTGGATTTTAACGGTATAACTTTCGGGACTCCCCCCACAAGGCTTACCGCGACCCAAAAGGTCTGGTTTCCAATCCATTAATTCAATCGTCTTTACTACATAAAACATCAAAAATATCACATCTCACATCAAACATAATACATCAAAAATCCTACATCAAAAATAATACATCAAAAACCCCACATCACCCTCCCCTGCCATGTATCCCTCTCCTCAAGCAGCTTTTCTATTTGTACGTTAATCTGATCGTTACGTATTTCTCCCCAGCCTTCCGAAACAAGAAACCGGGGTGGAACCTCACCTGCAAACCGTTCAATGATAAAATCGGGATTCAGATGTTCGATAAACCGGATAATAAAATCGAGGTACTCTTCATATCCGAACAGAGGATAATCCTGCGGATTTTTCAGATAATCCTTTGCCATGGCCGTACCTTTTACAATCTGCAATTGATGGAATTTTACGGAAGATAACGGGAGTTTGTTAATCCGTTCCACCGACCTGAACATCATCTCACGCGTTTCGCCCGGCAACCCGAAAATAAAATGTGCACCGGTATGTATCCCTCTTTTGGCTGTTGCTTCGATTGCCTCAACAGACTGCTCAAAAGTATGTTGGCGGTTTATCCTGTCCAAAGTTTTGTTGTAAACGGTTTCCACGCCATATTCAACGGCTATGTAATACCGTTCCGAGAGTTCTTTCAGGTAATCGAGCTTTTCATTGTCAACAACATCGGGACGGGTACCGATAACGAGCCCCACAACACCTTCCTGCGCTAATGCGGTTTCGTACAGATCTTTCAATTTCGGCAAAGGCGCATAAGTATTTGAATAGGGCTGAAAATAAATCAGGTAATTCTTTGCCCTGCGGTATCTTTTCAGGTGGAACTCTTTTCCCTCTGCAATCTGCTGCGTCAACGGTTTACCCGGATGGCAATAAGAGGGATTGAAAGCTTTATTGTTGCAATAGGTACAACCACCCCTTGCCAAAGTTCCATCGCGATTGGGACAGGTAAATCCGGTATCAACGGTAATTTTTTGCACCCTGTGCCCGAATTCCTTTTTGAAGTACTCGGAATAGCTGTTAAAGCGTCTGTTATGTCCCCACGGATAACTCATTTGTAAACAAATAAAGGCCACCCCCCCTGAGGAATGGCCTTGAACAATCATGATTTTATTATTAAGAAACTTTTTCCAGTTTTTTCATAACCGAGAAAATAAAACCGGCAGCAATCAGTGTAAGGACTACAAAAACAGCCCAAACCTGCCATATTTGTATTCTTTCGTACAGAAAGCTTCCGATTCCGAGAAAAAGGTTTCCCACAGCAGTGGCTCCCAGCCATGCCCCCTGCATAATACCCTGATATTTAGGAGGCGAAACTTTTGATACAAATGATATTCCCATAGGACTGAGGAAAAGTTCTGCAACCGTAAGTATAAAATAGGTGCTAATGAGCCACTGTACCCCAACTCTTGGTGATTCGGGAGTAAGTTGGGCAAAAGGTGTAAGATTCAATGATCCGATGAGTAAAACAACAAAAGCAAAAGAGGTAAGCAACATTCCGATACCTATCTTTCTCGGAGTCGAAGGCTCTTTACCCCGTTTATGAAGCCATGCAAAAAATCCTACTACCACAGGGGTTAAAATAACAATAAATGAGGGGTTAAATGGCTGAAACAACTCCGGTGAAAAAGGATTCACATCATTAAACTGTGTAAATCGATAGTATGCGGCAAATCCTCCTCCTACCAACATTACAGCACCAATTATCTTTGTAGTTACGTTGTTATTCTTATTAATAAGAGTCAACAAGCCGTAAAAACCGATAATCATCCCGACAAGCGACCAAACGTCGAAAAAGAGATAAGCCGAAGGCCCCACCTCCTGTACCGTATAGTCACGCGCAAAGAAACTCATTGTCAGTCCGTTTTGATGAAATGACATCCAAAAGAATATAACTACGCCGAAAACAAGCATCAGAGCTGTCATGCGTTCGCGTGTCTCCTTCTTCGACAGTTCAATAACCCTTTCTCCGCTTTCTATCTGTTTCTTGACATCGGGAAGCATCTTTTTAAAGAAAAGATATACAAGAAACGAGAATACCATTGTTAACCCTGCAACACCAAAAGCCCAGTTAAAACCGGTACTATAAACGTCCAGATAATGCTGTGTCCAGGTTGCCAGGTCAGTTACAGATGTATGGGAAACCTCATTTGCCAATCGCTGCAAATCGTCTGCTTCCTGACCTGTCAATGTACCATCCTGAAATTTATGAATAAGTGAAGGCAAAAGGTCATTACGCTCAAAACCCTGTTTTTTGATAAACCAGTTAATCATACCGGCTGCGGCGTGCGGGGCAAAAAGAGCTCCTATGTTAATCCCCATATAAAACACATTGAAAGCCGAATCACGTAAATGGGCATATTTCTTGTCGTCATAAATCTGCCCTACCACTGCCTGAAGGTTTCCTTTAAAAAGCCCGTTTCCAAAAGCAATTACAAACAAAGCAAAAAGCGTAAACACAAGCCCCAGACCGGGAAGTGACATTAAAACATACCCGGCAAGCATCGTTAACAAACCTATAAAAATTATTCCTTTGTAATTTTTGGTCTTGTCGGCAAAAATCCCTCCAAGAAGTGCCAAACCATAAATAGATGCATAAAAGATACTATAAATAAAACCTGCTTTTGTTGGCGTTAAACCATATTTTGCCGTTAAATAATATACCAAGATTCCCATCATGGTATAAAAACCGAATCTTTCGCCCATGTTGGCAAAGAATGCAACATATAACGATTTGGGGTGTCCTTTAAACATATTTCTTCATTTTGATAAAACATTATTTTTCAAAAAGGGACAAATATACATTAATTTTTATCAATTCAAATTGGTTTTCCGTTGCAGATACTATGAAGTTGTTTAAAAATCACACAATCTCACCGTTAAAATTACTGCATTCAGTTACGGGAAATTTATCATAAAAGAAACTTTTTCAAAAATACACAACCTTTTTCCATATGTTTCGTTAAAGTATTGGATAATATGTGCATTTCGTTTTGACATTTTGTCATTACTTTAGCATAATAAGTTAAGGAAGAAAAATGGAGAATCTAATACATCAAATAAGTACGTTAATACTTAAAGATTTGGGCAAATCACCCTTAGAAGATATTATTTCCATATTAAAAGGAACCAGGCAGCTATTTAAAAGCAGATTAGCAATTTACAATAAATTTAACAATGATTATTCACGGCTCACCACATATACCAGTGAGATGGAAGACCTTAAAGGAATATCTGACGATTCACCAGGTCATATTTGTACCGACGTTGCACTGGAAAACATGGGTGAGCCCAAATTAATTGTCAACCTTGAATCCACACCTTATTATGCAACCGACAAAGCGGTAAAACTTTTTAATTTAAAAACATACCTCGGGATTCCCGTACGGGTAAACACCAAAATAAAAGGTGTTTTTTCCGTAGTTTTCGATACGGAAAGAGCGTTTTCCGAATCAGAACTCAGGGTTATGCATAATCTGGGTACAATAATCGGCCTTGAAGAAAAAATACTCGAAGAAAACCGGAGATTTGAAGAAGCAACAAGCAAATACAATTTGTTGGTCAACAATATAAATTTGTCCCTGTTTACACTAAGGAACAACATAATTACGGAAGCTAACCATGCTGCTGTTGAACTTTTCGGAACTCCCGAGGACAAACTTATCGGCAAAACCCCATACGAGTTGTCCCCCCGCTACCAACCTGACGGAAACCTATCCAACAAGAAAGAGATCATGTTGTTAAAGGCAGCGGGAAAAAAGACACAGGAATTTGAATGGACTTTTAGTAAAGCCGATGAAACAACGTTTTTGGCCAAAGTAACTCTTACAAAATTATCTAATAATAATGGAAACGATCATCTTTTTCTTTTATTAATTCAGGACATAACACAAGAAAGAAAACATGAACTGGAACTGATCGAAGCCAGAGACAAAGCTGAAAAAGCCGATAAACTCAAGTCGATTTTTCTTGCCAACATGTCGCATGAAATCAGAACCCCGCTTAATTCAATCCTCGGATTTTCCGATTTACTGATGGATACCGACGCAACCTTTGAAGAGAGGAAAATGTACACTGATATGATAAAAACTGCCGGAAAATCATTACTGCAACTCATTGAAGATATTATTGACATCTCTAAAATAGAGGCCGGACAACTGAAAATCAATAAAAAGAAATTTGACGTTAACGAAAGTCTGAAAAAGATATACCTGATTGCCCAAAAAGAGAAACAAACAAGAGGCAAAGAAAATGTGGAATTAAAACTGGTGCACACCGTAAAAGAACCGCTTTATCTTGATACTGATGAAGTCAGATTTCATCAGATATTCAACAATTTACTAACAAACGCGATGAAATTTACCGATTCGGGGAAAATTGAATTCGGGTATATCGGTATAAGTTCCAAAGAGATTCAGTTTTTTGTAAAAGATACGGGCACCGGCATACCTGAAAGCGAAATCCCTGTCATTTTTAAACGTTTCGGACAGGCAACACACAATTACACAAAAAATAAAGAAGGTAAAGGACTTGGCCTTGCCATAACCGAGTCGCTTGTAAGATTGCTTGGAGGTACAATTTGGGTTGACAGTAAGTTGGATAAAGGAAGCACATTTTATTTTACACTGCCTTTAAATATTGACAATGCATTTTTAAGCGACAGATTGCAAGAACCTCTTTTCAAAGGCCGGTTTAAAAACAAAAATATCCTGATAGTAGAAGACAATACCGAGAATTTCAGGTTTATTCACGGCAATCTATCCATAACAGGAGCCAATTTCATTCTGGCCAAAGATGCTAAGGAAGCAATTGAATATTGCGACGATAAAAATAAAAAAATAAACTTAATATTGATGGATATTGAACTACCCGGCATGAAAGGTTTTGAAGCCACCGAGATAATTAAAAAAACAAACCCCGATTTACCGGTCATTGCCATGAGTGCTTTTGAAAATAAAGAAGATAAAATTCACAGCCTGCAGGCCGGTTGCGACGATTATATTGCAAAACCCATAAATTTCAATGAATTATTCGGACTTTTGTCAAGATACCTTACCTGATTCGACAAAACTCATTACCTTTATCACAATATTTTCTTTATCATAATTCAACGGACTTTCCGTTAGGATTAATAAAGTTGATTAAATTTAACATAGAAATAATGATTTCAAAATATTGGAAACCAGAAAATGAATTCCATTGTTCCCCTCCTCGGAGAGCTTGTCCCGACTTTACGTCGGGAGGTGTAGGGGTGGGTTATTAAAAAAAGACATTCATTTTTCTGGTTTCCAATATTTTATTTCACAACCAATTTATTAAAATTAAATAAATTCAATACGAGATTACTGCATATGAGCATTGAGGCGCGAAGAATACTAACGGAATACTGGGGACACCACAGTTTCAGGCCCATGCAGGAGGAGATCATTCAATCGGTATTGGATGGTCGCGATACCCTTGCACTGTTGCCTACAGGCGGTGGTAAATCGGTTTGCTATCAGGTACCCGGGTTGATGATGGAAGGTATGTGCCTTGTAATTACCCCGTTAATTGCCTTGATGAACGATCAGGTGGAACAACTGAAAAGAAAAAACATAATTGCCAAAGCACTCCATACGGGAATGCACTATTCCGAAATAGACGCTGTCATCAACAATGCGGTAAGCGGCAGGCTTAAATTCCTGTATGTATCGCCCGAACGTCTGGTTAACCCTCATTTTCAGAATGCGCTTGCAGAGATGAAGGTAAACATCCTTGCTGTTGACGAAGCCCATTGTATATCGCAGTGGGGATACGATTTTCGACCGCCCTACCTTAAAATTGCCGAAGTAAGGGAATTTCTTCAGGGTATTCCGGTTTTGGCTTTAACCGCCACTGCTACCCCTGATGTGGTTGACGACATTCAGGACAAATTGAAATTTAAAACAAAAAATGTTTTTAAAGCCGGTTTCGAACGGAAAAACATATCATATGGGGTCTATCGCGAAAGTGATAAATCGGGACGAATGTTGCAACTCATAAAGAACAATCCGGGAACAGCCATAGTTTACGTAAGAAACCGGAAAAAGACCAGAGAGCTGGCCGAAATACTTGCCAACAACAATATCTCAGCCACATTTTACCATGCCGGACTGAATGCGGTGCAACGTGAAGAGCGCCAGCAGAAATGGACACACAACCAAATAAGGGTAATGGTTGCAACCAACGCTTTCGGAATGGGGATTGACAAATCCGATGTAAGGCTGGTGATACACTACAACCTGCCTTCCGATATCGAATCCTACTTTCAGGAAGCGGGAAGAGCCGGACGCGACGGAAAAGATGCCAAAGCCGTACTGCTGTTTAATGATCATGACATCGATTATGCAAAACAAAATCTGGAAGCAGCTTACCCCGAAATAAAATTCATAAAAACGGTATATAATGCATTGGGCAATTATTTTCAAATTCCCGAGGGCTCCGGTAAAGATATCGGACACGATTTTAAAATAGGTGAATTTGCCAGGCAATATAACTTTCCGGTTCTTTCCACATACAGCGCCATTAAATTTCTTGAAAAAGAGGGCTATTTGGTTTATGATGAGTCATCGGGGAGGTTTTCCAGGTTAAAAATCATAACCGATTACGAAACAACCTACAAATTCATGCTCGATAATCCTGATATGGATAAATTGCTGAAAGAGATTTTACGCTCGTACGGAGGTATTTTTTCGGATTTTGTTAATATTAACGAAAAGCAGATTTCGATCAGGTCGGGTATTTCCGTGGAAAAGGTTTTTAAACAGCTCAATCTGTTGCATAAACTCAAAATTGTCACCTACATTCCCATAAAAGTCCAGCCACAGATATTTTTAAGTACCGAAAGATTACCTGTAACACACATTATACTTTCCAAAGAAAACTATCATAACCTGAAAACAGCAGCTTTTAAAAGATTTGGTGCATTGGTCGATTTTCTTACCTACGACAAGGAATGCCGCAGTTTACAACTCTTGCGTTATTTCGGGGAAGAGAAAAACCGGCGGTGCGGAATTTGCGATGTGTGCGAAAAAATAAACCGCACCGAACTTAGTAAAGCCGAATTCGACAGTATAAAAAACAAAATTATTGAACTCTTATCCGAAAAACCCCGGCACCTTTTTGAATTGGTACCTATGGCAGCAGGTTTTGAAGAAGAAAAAATATTAACCGTAATCGACTGGTTGATAGAACATAACACGATTATCAGAAGAAAAGACGAGAAACTTATGTGTCAAAGTCAGCTCAGTCTTGATTTTTAAAATATTTTTGAATCTCATTTAATAACACAGAGATATGAAAAAAGTTATCATTATTACTACATTTTTATTTATTACAGCTTTTGCAGGGTTTGGTCAGACAGCCCGTCAACATATCGGACTGTCGGTTGGTGCATCGATTCCTTTAAAAGACTTCTCCAAAATGATTCTTGCCGATTCCACTTCCGGTTTTGCCAAAACCGGCACAGGCATCAATGTGGTTTATGCTTTTCGTGCGGGACACAACCTCGGTTTTCAGTTAAACGTAAGTTTCAATTCCAACAAACTTGATATTCAGAAACTGGCTTTGGAGGGAGAAGAAGCCAACCCGGGCACCTCTTTCAGCGTGGAAAGTCGTAACCCGTGGACATCCGGTGGAATTCTTTTCGGCCCCTACTTACGGTTTCCCATTACCTATTCGCTTTCATTCGATGTAAAAGGACTTATTGGAATTTACGGTGCTTATTCTCCCCAATTTACTATCCGTGGCACAAAAGACAACGGAGACAAGCTGGAATATTACCGCTATGCTGCAAAAACTTATAATCTTGGATTTAACCTCGGTGCCGGCTTCAAGTACCGCATTAACGACTACTACATTCTTCTTTTTGGCGATTACGCAGGGGCAAAAGCTACATTTGACCACGTTACCGGAATAGGATGGGATAACAAATCCTATGATATTCCCGTAGTGCAAAACATCAACAGTTTGCGTATCACCATAGGCTTTGCATATATTTTGTAATAAATATGTCAAAAATACCCCTTTCTTATTATCAATCCGATGATGTTACGGGTTTGGCGCAAGACCTGTTGGGTAAATACCTCTTTTCAAATATCAACGGTAAACTATGCGGCGGAATCATCACCGAAACGGAAGCCTACGCAGGTATTACCGACAAAGCCTCGCATGCATACGGCAACCGCAGGACAAAACGCACCGAAGTAATGTATAAAACCGGCGGACGCAGCTATGTTTACTTTACTTACGGAATGCACCACCTGTTTAATATTGTCACTTCCAAAGAGGGGAATCCGCATGCCATACTCATCCGTGCTGTTTTTCCTACACACGGGTTACAAACCATTTCGGAAAGACGTAAAATGGCTGTAAACAACAAAAACATCGCCAACGGACCGGCAAAGCTTTGCCAGGCGCTGGGAATAACCCTGGTACAGAACAACATTTTGCTTGACGGAGATATAATCTGGTTAGAAGATAGGGGATTCCGGCCCCATCGAAGCATAATCACCACGGGCCCGCGCATCGGTGTGGATTATGCAGGGGAGGATGCAGCCCTCCCCTACCGTTTTCTCATTAGCAATACCTCGGAATTGGAAAAATTTATCGAATAAATTCCCCGGTAAACAACAGAAACCCATCGGGAGAATTTAACCTGCGCAGTCTTCTGAATACAGGGTTCATTACAGGTTTCCGTCCTTTCCCAATATTTTTCCTGCCTGTAATTTCGGCTATATCTTTTCTCCATTCGGGCATTTGCGCCCTGATTTTCTCAAGATGCGTTTCTATTTCGGAATAATGCTTCAGGGCAATCTCATTAACCGGAATCATTACTTTCTGCATCTCCAGTTTTCTGACAAGCCGTAGCGAATCGTTTAATAAAGGCTTGTTTCCGGCACCTGCATACATTCTGTTCTCCCAAAACTGTTCTTTCCGCTGTTTGAAAAGTTCCCTCGCAGTTTCAATTTTTTTCTTCTCCTTACCCAAAAAGTTTGCTTCAAAAGCAGCCTGTTCGGCCAACACTACAGGCATAATATTCTGTTTTACATAGTTTTTCACCTTTTCGCGTGTAGCACTGTCTGCCATCATGCGAACATGTTTTTGGTGTCTTTCAAACCTTTTATTCATGGCATGCCATGGGATTTGCGTGCCATCCCAAAGAAGAACAAATGCAGGGTCATCCAAACGTTTCAACATGGGATTGTTTGAAATTCCCGGATGGCTCTGTTTCTTATCAGGGAACATCTCCCGCATATCCTTTTCCCAAACCTTTTTCTCTTTTTCCAAATGACTCTTGTATTCGGCCACTGCATCGGGATGGTTGTTTATCAGGGTTTTTGAACGGTTAAGGATAGAGTCGAAAGCATTTTTTCTGATTTTGGCCAATTCGGGATTGTAATTCCCTTTCATGCTTTCCCTTATCTGTTTTCCCTGCTCTCTGAAAGCCTTCATTTCATCCTGTAAATCTTGCAATGTCGATCTCTCCTCATCTGACAAGGCGGAAATAAGCGTGTTGCGTTCCTGTTGTACAAAAGGAACCACCTGTTCATTGATATACTGTTTCATTTTTTCGCGCATCACACCCTGCCCCTTTCGAGGTTGAGCAAAAAGTGATGATGCCATTAAGACGATTACCATTAAAATTCCTGTTCTTTTCATTTTTTCATTTTTTAAAGTTCACCCTTTTTGACAACAAAGGTAACTGCCATATTCCCGGGGTATATGCAAAATCGATAAAATACCAAAAGGAATAGACCAATACTATGATAAGAACTACGAAACATCGAATTGGTAAAGAAGCACGAGGGAATGTATTATGTTTGATGTGATATTTTTGATGTGATATTTTTGATGTGATATTTTTGATGTAGGATTTTTGATGTTTTATGTAGTAAAGACGACTGAACCCACATTGCAGCCAAAATCCTCAAAAATGAAAAAAAACGGTTAATAACCTCATAAGTTATTAACAAATTTAATAATAGTAATTTTCATACATTTAGTAATCAGGCTGTTGTAATTTGG
>JALVZH010000158.1 GCA_027022105.1 Bacteroidales bacterium
TTCCGGCGGGTTTTACAGTTGCACGCGAACAATACGTACTGGCGGTTCCGACCCGGAAAAAGCGAATCAATATCAATTTGCTTGACCCTGTAAATTTCAGTCAAACCAAAGAGGAGACAACCGTTACCGGTAACAATTTTAAAGTTGTTTTTGATAACAAAAGCGGATTTCTTACACAATGGATTTCGGAAAACAAACAGCTTATTGCCGGGCCCGTAAAACCCTCGTTTTGGCGGGCACCAACCGATAACGATTTCGGTTACGGTATGGAAAATTATCAGGGAGTTTGGCGCTATGCAGGGGAGGATATGCAACTGAAAAAGATGCGGGTACAATCGGCCAACAACACCCAGGTTTTTGTAACCTGCGATTATTATATGCGCGATGTGCGGTCGGATTTGAAAATGAGATATACAATCAGGGGCGACGGTTCGGTTACGGTGACCATGACTTTTAAACCGGGCATTAAAGGTATTCCCGATATTCCGCGGGTGGGAATCTATTTTGCACTGGCACCAGGTATGGAACGGATTAGCTGGTACGGACGCGGGCCTCACGAGAACTATTGCGACCGCAATACAGGTGCTTTCATATCCGTTTATAACAGCAGTGTCAGCAAGCAGTATTATCCCTACATCCGCCCGCAGGAAAACGGCTACAAGACCGATGTCCACTGGCTTACCTGTACCGCTAACACGGGGAAAGGATTGCTGGTGAAAAGCAACCAGACATTCGGTTTTTCGGCTTTGCACTACACCGACGGGGATTTCGACCAGCTTTTTAAGGAAAATTATAAGCATACCATTGATTTGAAACAAAAAAGGGAGACCTTTTTACACATTGATATGAAACAGATGGGTGTGGGAGGCGACAATTCGTGGGGTGCACGTCCGCATCCGCAATACCGCATCCCCGTTAAGGAATATACTTTTACTGTAGAATTACATCCTTATTCGGATAAAAATGATAATCCTATGGAGGTGTGGAAAATGAGGTATTAATAAACGGAAATGTTTAAGCTACTTTGTAAAAAATATACGGGGGAATGAACTATCTTTCGGTAGAAAATCTCAGTAAATCGTACGCAGATAAATTACTGTTTGAAAACATCGGTTTCGGACTGGACAAGGGCGATAAAACCGCACTGATTGCAAAAAACGGCAGCGGCAAAACCACCCTTTTGAAGATTATTGCCGGAGAAGATTTTAAAGACGGCGGCACCATCAGTATTAGGAACGGGATTCGCGTGGGATACCTGCCGCAGTCGCCTGATTTTCATTCGGATAAAAGTATTTCGGAATGGTTGGTCGGAAGTGATATTGAAGCATATAAAGTTATAAACGAATATCACAGGGCACTGGAAGAACAGGCACGGGACAATTCGGCCGGAAACAGGGCAAGAGTCCAGCACCTGAGCAACCTGATGGATAAATACCAAGGCTGGGATTTCGACCGAAAGACCCAAGAGATGTTGCACCGCTTTGGAATCTATGACCTCGGGCAAACTACGGCAACGTTGTCGGGCGGGCAGATGAAACGCCTTGCCCTTGCCGTTTTGCTGCTCGACAATCCCGACCTGCTGCTGTTAGACGAACCCACCAACCACCTCGACATGGAGATGATTGAATGGCTTGAGGGGTATCTGGCCAAGCCGCAGATTACACTGCTCATGGTAACCCACGACCGCTATTTTCTCGATAAAGTTTGCAACAACATTCTGGAACTCGACAACGGCACCCTGTACAGTTATCAGGGCAATTACGCCAGATTTTTGGAAAAGAGAAGCGAGCGCATAGAAAAACAAACCGTTGAAAACGAGAAAGCTGCAAAACTGCTCAAAAAAGAGCTGGAGTGGATGCGGCGCATGCCCAAAGCAAGAACCCATAAGTCGAAAGCGAGAATCGACGGGTTTTATAAACTGAAAGACAAGGTTTCGTCCAAAAGCAACGAACAGGAAATAAACCTGGATATTACCATGCAGCGCCTCGGAGGAAAAATACTTGAGGTTAGGAACATCAGCAAAAGCTTTGGTGACCTGAAGATTATAGATGATTTCAGTTTTATTTTCAAAAAAGGCGAACGGGTAGGTATTATCGGAAAAAACGGAGTGGGAAAATCCACCTTTCTCAACCTGCTTACAGGCACCCTCGCCCCCGATAGCGGACAAATAGAGAAAGGACAAACCCTGCAAATGGGTTATTACACCCAAAAGGGTCTTCAGGTACCGGAAGACAAAAGGGTTATTGATGTGGTTACCGATATTGCCGAAATGATTGTTTTGGACAAAAACCGTAGTATGAGCGCATCCCAATTTCTCAACTATTTTCTGTTTCCGCCCAAAATGCAAATCCAACCCGTATCCAAATTAAGCGGTGGCGAACGGCGACGCCTCTACCTGCTGACGGTGCTCATCAAAAACCCCAACTTCCTTATCCTCGACGAACCCACCAACGACCTCGACATTGTAACACTGAACAAACTTGAAGAATTTTTGTCGGAATACAAAGGCTGCCTGATGATGGTTTCGCACGACCGCTATTTTCTCGACCGGTTGACAGACCACCTTTTTATATTTGAAGGAGAGGGAAAAATAAAGGATTTTTACGGCAATTACACCGATTACAAACTGTGGAAAGAGCAAAAAGAAAAACCGGACAGAAAAGAGGAGACGGACGCGAAGAAAAAACCGCTCAGGAAAGAGAAGAAACGCAAAGGGCTTTCCTACAAAGAACAAAAGGAATACGAGCAATTGGAATTGGAAATAGAACAACTGGAATCGGAAAAAAGCGCTCTGGAAGAAAAACTCAACAGCGGCACCCGGGATTATCAGGAACTGGAAAAACTTTCCCACCAAATCGGTGAAATCATGGCGCTTATTGATAAAAAAACAGAACGCTGGATGGAATTGGAAGAGAAAAAGGATTTTTGATGTGATATTTTTGATGTAATATGTTTTATGTGATAAAGACGATTGGAGTGATGGGATGTTGGGATGGGATTGTCTTAACATAATTTTCTCCTTGTAATTCAGAGGGCGCTGACAGGTTGAGAAGGGGGTTGGCGTACCCGATGAATCCCCGGAATTATAGATATACCGTATTGCAAATTGGAAGAGAAGCATTTGGGAAGATTCCCACGCCATTCCAACCAGCAAGGCCTGCCTTTCAATGGCTCGGAATTGGGACGCGGGAGGGGTGGAAAAACATAACACACACTACACCCCGTAATTCAGAGGGCTCCGCCTTAGGCGGATGGGAACAGGGCAAGCGTACCCGATGAATCTCCGTAATGATATTCATACCGTATGTTGAATTGGAAGAGAGGTACGAGGGGAGATTCTTCGGCATTCTATCCCACATGGCCGGCCTGAAGATGCCTCTGAATTGGGATTGGAGGGTTGATGTAAGATATCCGACATAAGATGTTAGAATTAAGAATTCTTACTCTCCATAGTTTATCTTGAATCCGCCCACAGGCGTGTCGGAACATAATAAAACCGGAAAAAAGTATTTCCCCTCAAACCACACCCTTGGGATAGCAAAAAAAGTATTTCAGCGTGGGTTTCGACAACAGATTAATATTCAGCTGGTCGGAAACCTCGGTTACATCCTTCACCTCGCCGTTTTTAAATAAAATCCCGATGTTATCCACACCGGGGTGATAGGTATAATTAGATGTAACATCGTGAAAAACAAAATAACCTGTCGATTCGTCATCCAGCGAATATTTCTGCCGTACTCTGGCAGTGATGTCCCTGATATATTCTTCTTCAAAAGGTTCGTTCTGCATCTCAATGCGGAAAAGTTTTCTGTTGACAAGATAATTACTCAAAGTGCTTAAAATCCTGTCGGGATGATTTACCCACACTTTCAGCGATGTAAAAATATCATAGTCGTCGAGCAGGGCAAATTGTTCCGGAATATGCCGGTTTTCTTCAAAATCTTTTTGCGTATAATTGTGTGTAAGAAAAAAGTTTAAAGCCGGAGTGGCAAACAGTTTCTCACCGTTTCCGGCCAGCTCTTTGGCTCGTTTGAGTACTCTTGTGAGCATATACTCGGCCACAATTACCGTTTTGTGCAGATACACCTGCCAATACATCAGCCTGCGGGCGGTAATAAATTTTTCAACCGAATAAATCCCTTTGGATTCGATTACCAGTTTATCATCTTTTACTTCAATCATATTGAGCAACCGTTCATAATTGATTACTCCTTCGGAAACGCCCGTAAAAAAACTGTCGCGTTTCAGATAATCGAGCCTGTCCATATCAAACTGTCCCGATACCAGTTGGTGCAAAAACGATTTGGAATATTTATTCTTAAAAATCTCAAGCGCCATTGACAACTTCCCGTCAAAATGTTCATCAAGGCTCTTCATAAAAAGCAACGAGATAGTCTCGTGATGCACTTTTACAATGGAATTTTCCAAGGCATGTGAATACGGACCGTGGCCTATATCGTGCAGTAGCATGGCCAGCTGGGTAGAGAGAAACTCTTTTTCGTCGATATCGTGACCCTTAAGCCTCAGCTCAAACATTGCTTTGGTAATCAGATACATGGCACCCATAGAGTGGTGAAACCGTGTATGCAAAGCACCGGGATAGACCAAATGGGTAAGTCCCAGTTGTTTTATACGCCGCAAGCGCTGAAACCAGGGATGCTCTATTATATCAAAAATAAGTTCATCGGTAATGGAGATAAAACCATACACAGGGTCGTTGAAGATTTTTCGTTTATTATGCGGAAAACGGCTCATAAAGTTTGTTAAATTTGCATTTGTTGCAACGGCAAAAGTAATAAATACCTGAGTTTTGCATTATTATTCTGAGAAACCTCTAAAACACAACACAGATGGCAAAAACAAAGATACTTTGGGCGGACGATGAAATAGACATGCTGAAGCCCCATATAATTTTTCTGGAAGAGAAAGGATACGACGTTACGGCGGTAAACAGCGGCGATGAAGCACTCGACCTGGTAAACGAAGAACACTTCGACATCATTTTTCTGGATGAACAGATGCCCGGGATGAGCGGTATTGAGACCCTTGAAAACATCAAGGCACGGCAACCCAACATCCCTATTGTAATGATTACCAAAAGCGAGGAAGAATCGATTATGGAAGACGCCATCGGTTCCAATATTGCCGACTACCTGATAAAACCGGTTAAACCGAGCCAGATACTTCTGTCGCTGAAAAGAAATCTGGAAAACAAAAAACTGGCCGGCGAAAAGGCAACCATGAGTTACCAGCAACAGTTCAGGGAAATAAGCATGCAGTTGCAAGACAGGCTCGATACCAAGGGCTGGACTTCCGTTTACCGCAAACTGGTGCGTTGGGAAACAGAGCTGGAAAAGAGTGACGACAGCAACATCACCGAAATCCTGAATATGCAAAAAACCGAAGCCAACAATCAGTTTTCAAAGTTTTACGAAGACAACTATTACGACTGGCTGTACGGAAACAGCGACGACAAGCCCGTTATGTCGCATACGGCTGTAAAAGAAAAACTTTTCCCCGTATTGGAGAAAAACAAAAAGGTCTTTTTCCTTGTTATCGACAACCTGCGCTACGACCAGTGGAAAGCCATAGAACCTTTGATAAACGAATATTTCAGAACGGACAACGACGACCTGTATTACAGCATCTTACCGTCTGTAACACAATATGCCAGAAATGCACTTTTTTCGGGAATGATGCCTTTGGAAATTAAGAAACGGTACCCGCAATTCTGGCTCGACGAACATGAAGAAGGAAGCAAAAACCAGTTTGAAGACGAGCTGTTCGGAGAGCAGTTGAAACGTTACGGAAAACATGTGAAATATTCTTACAACAAAATTCTGAACCTTGACGCAGGCAAAAAACTCTTTGAAAACATATCCAACCTGTTTCATTACGACCTGAACATCATTGTTTACAACTTTGTGGATATGCTATCACATGCCCGCACCGAAATGGAGATTATCAGGGAGCTGGCCGACGATGAGGCTGCCTACCGTTCGCTGATGGTGTCGTGGTTTGAGCACTCATCCCTTTTCGACATCATAAAATACCTCGCCGGAAAAGATATTCAACTGGTAATCACCACCGACCACGGTTCCATTAAAGTTAACAATCCCGTTAAAATTGTGGGGGATAAAAATGTAAATACCAATTTACGGTACAAATTCGGCAAAAGCTTAGGATACAATCCGAAGGAGGTATTTGAAATGGGTGATCCCGAGAAATTCTTCCTGCCCCGGTTCAATGTAAGTACCCGCTGGGTTTTTGCACGGACAAACGACTTTTTTGCCTATCCCAACAACTTCAATTACTATTCAAAATATTATAAAAACACCTTCCAGCACGGCGGTATTTCGCTGGAAGAGATATTGATTCCGTTTGCAACACTAAGCCCGAAATAATAAGATGGAGGAAAAACAGTTAACCGCTTCCACACCGGAGGCAATGACAGAGGTAGCCGGAACCATATTAAAAGAGTTTCCGCAACAAAGGGTTTTCGCCCTGTTCGGTAAAATGGGCGCCGGAAAAACCACTTTGATAAAAGCTTTTGCAAAAGCACTTGGCGTTTCCGACACCGTAAGCTCACCCACTTTTTCGCTTGTAAATGAATACACCACCGAAAACGGCGACCCCGTTTTTCATTTCGACTTTTACCGGATTGAAACCATTGAAGAGGTTTATGATATCGGCTTTGAAGAGTACATCTACAGCGGCGAATACTGCTTTATGGAATGGACAGAAAAAATTTTGGAACTTTTACCCGAATCTTACGTATATATCTCTGTTGACGAAAAAGAAGACCGGAACCGGATAATTACTTACAAAGAGATAAACCGGTAAGCGGTGATAAAAACTTAAAATTCTAAATTGCTATGACCGATCAGAGTAAGCGACTGGGATTTCAAAGCGACGAGCATTATCTGACTCAGGAGGAGATGCTCGACATAAAACATCACAAAAACACCATGCGCATCGGGATTCCCAAAGAGCGCACCGAAAACGAGCGCCGTATTCCGCTTGTCCCCGAAGCCGTTCACCTGCTCACAGACAACAACATCGAAGTAATCATTGAAGAAGGCGCCGGAAAAGAGGCACGTTTCGACGACAAAGATTTTGCAGATGCAGGAGCCGTTATTGTGTCCGGTAAAGAGGAAGTATTCAAAGCGCAAACCATTATGAAAATAACGCCGCCCGACGACGAAGAGATAGAACTGCTGCAAAAAGGGGCTGCAATTTTCTCTACCGTAATGCTTCAAAGCCGCAAACGTGAATACTTCAAGACGCTGATGGACAAACGGGTAAAGGCCATTGCCTATGAATACATCAAGGATAAATCGGGAAGATTTCCCGTTTTGCAATCCATGAGCGAAATAGTGGGCACCACGGCTGTGTTTATTGCCTCGGAATATTTAAGCGACCCGCACTTTGGCAAAGGGATGATGCTGGGCGGTTTTCCCGGTATAAAACCTGCCGAGGTGGTCATCATAGGCGCCGGAACGGTGGCCGAATATGCCGCCCGTACCGCCCTCGGCATGGGAGCACTGGTAAAAGTATTCGACAATTCCATATACAAACTGCGCGATTTGCAAACAAAAGTGAACCGCCGGCTTTTTACCTCTATTCTGCAACCCAAAGTACTGTTGAAAGCGCTCAAAGAGGCCGATGCAGTTATTGCTGCCAAACACAGTTCCACAGGAAGGCCTGCATGTATCATTTCCGAAGAGATGGTAAAACAGATGAAACCGGGTTCGGTTATTGTTGACATCAGCATCGACCAGGGCGGATGTTTTGAAACATCAAAGCCCACCAACCACCTGAGACCGGTATTTGTCGAGCATGATGTCATTCATTATGCCGTACCCAACGTAGCCTCACGGGTGCCGCATACGGCTTCCTATTCCCTCAGCAACATCCTCACATCCCTGCTGCTCGAAATAAACGATGCCGGCGGTATTGAGCAATACCTGAAAAACGATTATGCCTTTTGCAACGGCGTCTATATTTTCAACGGTATTTTAACCAACCGGCAAATCGGCGAACAGTTCTCGCTTCCTTTCCGCCAACTGGAACTTATTTTGGCGGCGTTTCATTAAACCGTACGACAACATCATTCTTAAACCTGCGGCCTTATGTCCAAATTTGGCGTACATTTGCTGCATGATTTACAAGGAAGAAACAGCAAAAAAGGTTGCGGAATACCTTCTTCGCATTGAAGCCATTAAATTAAACCCCCGTAATCCGTTTACCTGGGCTTCGGGATTAAAATCCCCCATTTATTGCGATAACAGGAAAGCCCTTTCCTATCCGGAAATCAGAAGTTACATAAAAAACGAACTTTCGGAAGCGGCCGGGCGCTTTTTTCCGGAAACCGAAGTTATTGCGGGTGTGGCCACTGCGGGCATTCCACAGGGAGCACTACTGGCGGACGCATTGGGATTGCCTTTCGTATATGTACGATCAACCGGCAAATCTCACGGACTGGAAAACCGCATCGAAGGCGTATTGAAAACAGGGCAAAAGGTATTGGTTTTGGAAGACCTGGTATCTACAGGCAAAAGCAGCCTGGCAGCAGTGGAGGCACTTCGCAACGAACATGCGGAAGTAACAGGTATGCTGGCCATTTTTACCTACGGTCTCGAAATAGCGGACATTAATTTTACAAATGCCGGATGCCGCCTCGTTACTCTTTCCGATTATGACACGTTGCTGCCCACAGCCATAGAAAAAGGATACATTCCCGAAGAATTTCTTGAAACATTACATAAGTGGAGAAAAGACCCCGGGGCTTGGAGCGACGGTTTTTAATAATTACTGTTTTTATGAAAACGAAAAAAATACTGTTAATAAAATTAAAAAGAATGTCCGATAAAATGAAGTTGTAAAAAGCTAACATAGAAACTGTTTTAAGTTAACATGATGAGAATGAATATAAAATATTGGAAACCAGAAAATGAATTCCATTGTTCCCCTCCTTGGAGAGCTTGTCCCGACTTTACGTCGGGAGGTGTAGGGGTAGGTTTATAAAAAAAGATATTCACTTTTCTGGTTTCCAATATTTTACATTACAACTATTTTATTAGACTTTAAACAAGTTCATGATGAAAATAAAATATGACAGGAAACACTTTAAACAATTCTTACATTAATTTTAATAAAAATAAAAACAAACAATCATGCAAATAAACGGCAAAAAAAAGACGGTAAATGCACCGCAAAAAAAAGTATATGATTTTTTAAGCGATTTCAACAATTTTGAGCACCTGATGCCCGAAGAGATAATCAACTGGAAATCGGACAAAGAGCACTGCTCGTTTACCATTAAAGGTATGGCCGACCTCTCTCTGAAATTTTCAAAAAAAGAACCCCACACTTTGCTGGAACTTGTTCCCGACGGCAAATCACCGGTTAATTTCACACTGCTTGTCCGCATGGAACCCGACGATTTGAACGAACAGAAATGTATTGCCCGGGTGGATGTGGATGCCGACCTGAACCCCATGATGGCCATGATTGCCAAACGTCCGCTTGAAAATCTGGCCAACTCAATGACCGACCATTTGAATAAATATTTTGAAAAACAGCATAAATAATCACTGAAAATGGAAAGCGTTATTGACAGGTTTCTGCGTTATGTTAAAATTGATACGCAGTCGGAGCCGGACAAAACGGAAATACCAAGTACGGAAAAACAATGGAATCTGGCCAACCTGCTGGCGGATGAAATGAAACAGATGGGATTGACCGAAGTTACGGTTGATGAACACGCTTATGTTATGGCTACCCTTCCGGCAAACACCGAAGAGGATTTACCCGTAATCGGTTTTATTGCCCACATGGATACCTCACCCGATTTTACTGCTGAAAATGTAAATCCGGTTATCAGGGAAAATTATGACGGTGGCGACATTATTCTCAATAAGAAAAAGAAAATCATCATGTCGCCCGGTTATTTCACCGGCCTGAAAAAGTATGTGGGGCAAACCCTGATTACCACTGACGGTACCACCTTGCTGGGAGCCGACGATAAGGCGGGAGTTGCGGAGATACTAACCGCCATGGAATACCTCATAAACAACCCCGGAATAAAACACGGAAAAATAAGAGTCGGATTTACTCCCGACGAAGAGGTGGGTCGCGGTGCCGACCTGTTTGACGGTAAGAAATCGGGTGCCGACTATTCATCTAGCATTGAA
>JALVZH010000159.1 GCA_027022105.1 Bacteroidales bacterium
CGCAGCCGCATAAAACAATATTTCATTTTTAATTAATGAAATATTCTGAGCCGGAAAATGAATATCTTTTTAATAAACCCACCCCTACCCCTCCAAGGAGGGGAATTATGGAATTCATTTCCCGACTCAGAATATTTATCCGATATAATGACGTTTTTTAATCATTGTAGCCGAACAGCCCTGCCGGCGAGGACTACAAGCGGACAGCAGATTGCGATGCCTGATGGCATGCAACTACAAGCCTGCCCGGCCGCCCAAAAAAATAATATTTTACATTTCCATCTGAGAATACGTTGAATTTTAGTTTTTTTGCAGAGCGAAAACATAAATCTGTAAAAAGGTGAAAAGAACTGAAGTTAAAGAGGCATTACAAAGGACGGATTTTGGAAACGAGATAAACGTTAAAGGCTGGGTTCGTACCAAACGGGGCAGCAAAAATGTGGCATTTATTGCCCTGAACGACGGCTCTACCATCAACAATCTGCAAATTGTGGTGGAAATGAACCCGGAAAACGATAAAATACTTGACAGGATACACACGGGCGCTGCACTTTCGGTTGACGGCACCTTGCAGGAATCGGTAGGCAGCAAGCAGAATGTGGAACTTCTGGCAAATACCATTGAGATACTCGGGGAAGCCGACCCGAACGAATATCCGTTGCAACCCAAAAAGCACAGTCTGGAATTTTTGCGCGAAAAGGCACATCTGCGTTTTCGCACCAACACTTTCAGTGCCATTGCCCGCATTCGCCACGCCATGATTTTTGCGGTACACAAGTTTTTTAACGAAAGAGGATTTTACAACATACACACGCCCATCATTACCGGCTCGGACGCCGAAGGTGCCGGCGAGATGTTTCAGGTAACCACACTGGATTTGGAAAACGTTCCCAAAACCGAAGAGGGAAAAGTTGATTACAAGCAGGATTTCTTCGGCAAACCTGCCAACCTCACTGTTTCGGGTCAGCTTGAGGGTGAGCTTGCCGCCCTGGCATTGTCTAAGATTTACACCTTCGGACCCACCTTTCGTGCTGAAAACTCCAACACTTCGCGCCACCTGGCCGAGTTTTGGATGATTGAACCCGAGATGGCCTTTTACGACCTTGACGACAATATGGATTTGGCCGAAGAGATGCTGAAATATCTCATTCAATATGCACTGGACAACTGCATGGACGACCTGAAATTCCTGAGCAAACGCCTGCAGGATGAAGAGAAGAACAAAAAAGCCGAAGAGCGTTCCATGGAACTGATTGAGAAACTCCGGTTTGTTCTTGAAAATCCTTTTGCACGAGTTACTTATACCGAAGCCATTGATATTTTAATGCGTTCAAAACCCAATAAGAAAAAGCGTTTCCAGTATGTAATTGAGGGTTGGGGTGCCGATTTGCAGTCGGAACACGAGCGCTATCTTGTGGAAAAACATTTTAAACGTCCCGTTATCCTTACCGATTATCCTGCCGGCATTAAGGCTTTTTACATGAAGCAAAACGAAGACGGGAAAACCGTCCGGGCCATGGATGTTTTGTTTCCTCAAATCGGGGAAATCATCGGCGGGTCACAGCGCGAAGATAATTACGATAAACTGTACAGCCGTATAAAAGCGCTCGGCATCCCCGAAGAGAGCATGTGGTGGTATCTCGAAACACGTAAGTTCGGCAGTGTTCCCCACTCCGGTTTCGGACTCGGTTTTGAGCGGATGATTCAGTTTGTTACGGGTATGGGAAACATCAGAGATGTAATTCCGTTCCCGAGGACGCCGCAAAATCTGGAATTTTAAAACAGCGATTCCAGCAGCGCATCATCGGCAATATTGGGGAAGGTAACTTTCAACCCCGGGGTATTTTCCATTTCACGTTTTATTGAGAACATGGCAGCGTCGTTGCGTGCCCAGCTCCGGCGACTGATGCCGTTGTTTACATCCCAGAAGAGCATGGAACGCAGTCTGCGGTCGGCATCGTCGCTACCATCGAGCACCATGCCGAAACCACCGTTAATCACTTCGCCCCAACCGACACCTCCGCCGTTGTGAATGGACACCCAGGTGGCACCCCTGAAAGCATCACCAATTACATTTTGGATGGCCATGTCGGCTGTAAATTTTGAACCGTCGTAAATATTTGAGGTTTCGCGGAAAGGCGAATCGGTACCCGAAACATCGTGGTGGTCGCGCCCCAAAACAACAGGTGCCGAGAGCTTCCCGTCGCGGATGGCTTTGTTGAATGCCGCGGCAATTTTTATTCTTCCCTCGGCATCGGCATAGAGAATTCTTGCCTGTGAGCCCACCACCAGCCGGTTTTGTTGTGCTCCCCTGATCCAACGTATATTGTCGGCCATCTGGCTTTGTATCCTTTCGGGCGAATGGTTCATAATCTCTTCCAGAACTTCGGCGGCAATGTTATCGGTCAGCTCCAGGTCTTCGGGTTTGCCGGAAGTACAAACCCAGCGGAAAGGCCCGAAACCGTAATCGAAAAACAGCGGCCCCATAATATCCTGAACATAACTGGGATAGCGGAAATCGATTCCGTTTTCTGCCATAATATCGGCTCCGGCACGCGAGGCTTCCAAAAGAAAGGCATTGCCATAATCGAAAAAATAGGTGCCGCGGGCGGTATGTTTGTTAATGGCAGCAACCTGTCTGCGCAACGATTCTCTGACTTTTTCCTTGAATTGTTCCGGGTCTTCCGCCATCATGCGGTTGGCCTCGTCGAAACCAAGCCCCACGGGGTAATAGCCTCCCGACCAGGGATTGTGCAGTGAAGTCTGGTCGGAACCGAGGTCGATGTAGATTCCCTCTTTATCGAATTTTTCCCATACGTCCACCACATTTCCTTCGTAAGCAATGGAAACCACCTCTTTACCGGCTTTTGCTTTTTTCACGCGGGCTGTCAGTTCATCGAGGTCGTCAATAATTTCGTCCACCCAGCCCTGGTCGTAACGCTTGCGGGCTGCTTTGGGGTTTACTTCGGCAACAACGGAAATAACTCCGGCAATATCGCCTGCTTTGGGTTGTGCCCCCGACATTCCGCCCAGTCCCGACGAAACAAACAGCTTGCCTCTGAACGGGTCTTCCCCCTTTTTGGCCACTTTACGGGCAGCATTCATCACGGTAATGGTGGTGCCGTGAACAATGCCCTGCGGCCCGATGTACATGTAAGAACCGGCTGTCATTTGCCCGTACTGGCTTACACCCAGTGCATTAAAACGCTCCCAGTCGTCCTGTTTGGAATAATTGGGAATAACCATTCCGTTAGTAACCACAACCCTCGGTGCATCTTTATGCGACGGGAACAAACCCATGGGATGGCCCGAATACATGGCCAGCGTCTGCTCGTCGGTCATGGTGGCGAGATACTGCATGGTGAGCAGGTATTGTGCCCAGTTCATAAAAACAGAGCCGTTGCCGCCATAGGTAATCAACTCGTGCGGATGCTGTGCCACCGCAGGATCGAGGTTGTTTTGTATCATCAACATTATGGCTGCCGCCTGTTTGCTCTTGTGGGGGTAATGATCAATGGGGCGGGCGTACATATCATAGTCGGGACGGAAACGGTACATGTAAATCCTGCCGTATTTTTTCAACTCTTCGGCAAACTCGGGTGCCAGTGTTTTATGAAACTTTTCGGGGAAATAGCGCAGTGCATTTTTCACTGCCAGCCGTTTTTCCTCTTTGGTTAAAATATCTTTTCTTCGCGGTGCATGGTTTACCGTTTCGTCATACGGTTTTGCCGGCGGAAGTTCATCGGGAATACCCTGTAATATAGCCTGTTGAAATTCTTTAATGTCCATTTTTTATTGTTTTTCTTTGCATACAAAGGTATTGAAATATTGTAAATGCAGACTTTTATTTTATACTAATTGTCATCACGTTAACTTTAAACAACTTCAATATGGAGTTGACACAAAAGGCAGATTTAACAGGATAACAATATGGGTCATCTCAATGTGCAGCAGTAGCTAAAGTAAGGTAAACTTTACGGGAAGGGTAAAAGTAACCCGCACAGGTTTTCCGGCCTGCAGTCCGGGTTTCCACCGGGGCAGACTTTTTACAACACGTACCGCTTCTTCGGTAAGTCCGCCGGGTAACCCGCGCAGTACTTTTACACCGGTAACGCTTCCGTCGGTATCAATAACAAAATTGATATAAACCGTACCCTGAATACCGGCCTCTTTTGCTGTTTCAGGATAAACAATATTTTCCGCAAGGAACTTAAAAAGTGCCTGCGTCCCGCCAGGAAATTCCGGTTTCCGTTCAACCTTAATAAAAGGAAGGGTTTCGGGGATTTCAGCTTCATCTTCAACCTGATAATCACCGTAATCAACCGGATCATCATCAAAAGTCCCTGCATCTATATCGGGGTCCACATCCGGTTCCATATCATCGGGTACTATATTGATTTTAACTACCGGTTTGGGGACCGGAGGCCTTCTCTTTTCTTTTTGCACCGTAACTTCCACCCATTCCTCAGGTGTATTGTCAATGGCTCTTTTGTAATTTACCTCTCCGGTACCGGTTTGCGTTTCCCATTGAAAGGCAACCATAACCATAAAAAGAACAACAATTAAACCTGTTTCGAAAAAGAGGGTCTTTTTTCTTTCCAAATCGATTTTCGGATTTTTTCTTCTGTTTTCCATAGCAATAGTGTTTGGTTAATAAATTGATTTACATTACACAACAAGATGTTCTTCATAACTTTCCGTTGTAAAGTAAAATCATATCATACACTATGCATTTGTATAACAACTACAGAAAACCGGGCTGACTGCATTCTTGTAACGGATTAACCGTTTAATCCGGTAAAACAACCAACACTTTTTAGTAAAACGGGAATAAAGCCATAATTATTGTAAAATAAAAAAAGGCCGGTAAAATCATGAGTTTTAGTTTTTTGTTGAAACCGGACAGAGCAATTTGCCTGTAACATTGACAAAGTTTACATTTATTTATATATTTGCTCTTTGTTTCAATTCTACAACAGAACTACTTATTACACATCACTAAATAACAACGAAAACTAATATTACTCCGGATTTTTACAAAGCGACACTACAAATACATTTTTGAAACAACCGGGATTAAGAGTATTAATAAATCATATAGCAGTGAAATACACCTTGTTAATATTTTGTTTTTTAGTTATTAACCCCATAGCTTTTTCTCAATCGTGGGATAAAAAGATTGATAGTGTTTACCGGGTTGCAGACAGGGAGAATATAGACTCATTAGTAAAAAGCTATAAAGTGATTTTCAATTTTTTGAAAAACATGAGTTATGACGATGCTGTTAGCAAGTGTGAAGATTTAAAAACAAAAACGTTGCATAAAGGAGAAAAAAATTATTTTGAAGAGTTTTTAATCGGTAATAATCTGGCCTGGTTTTATGCAAAAAAAGATAAGAAGAAAGGTGTAAGCGAATATTTCAGGCTTGTTAATACTATTCCGGAAATGAAAAAGGAAGAGCAGGCTTATGCCTGGTATTTTGCAGGAAAATTTCATATATCCATTGGTATGCATAACCTTGGAGCTAAGTATATGTTAAAAGCCATTGATGCTTTTAAATTAACAGACAACTGGTTAAAACTATTCAGAATTCACTATGCACTTGGAGATACGTATTACAAGGCTCAACTGTACAGGGAAGCCATTAAAGAGATGCAACAAGCCCTGTCTTATTACCCGAATATTGATAAAAATAAAAAAAAGCCGGAATCATCACTGACCAAAATGTTTATGTCGGCTTATAATACCATTGCATTGGCTTATGAGAAATTAGGTCAGCCTGATTCGGCTGAGGTTTATTATAAACGTGCCAAACAAATAGCTTTAGAAACAAACAATTTGTTATGGCAATATATAATTGATGCCAATATGGGGCATATCTATATTTTAAAGAAAAAGTATGATAGTGCTGAAATTGTATTTAAAAAAGATGAAATACTAAGCAAAAAATATAATCAGGAAAAAGATGTTATAAACGATATGGTTAGACTGGCACAGGTGTATATGCTTACAGGCAGATTGGATTCCTCGGAAAACAAATTGAAACAATGCAGGCAATATGCATTGTTGCATAATAAAAATCTTCCTTATTTATTTTATAAGGTTTATTCGGAATTAAATGAAAAAAAAGGCGACTTTAAAAATTCATTACGATATTTAAAACAATATTATTTCATGGTAGATTCTGTCAAAAATATTACTTTATCAAAAAAAATGAGCAGAATCAACGTAGAACATACACTGGAAAAAGAACAGTCAAGGCTTCGGGAAATGGAAATCCAAAATAAGATTGACAGTGCTAAAATAACAATGCAGACACTTATTATTATAGGTTTGATTTTGCTTTCCGTTATTTTAATTGTATTGTTTGTTATATATTACCGCGACAGGAAGAAAATCAGTGCTTTAAACGCAAAATTAAGTTCGGCCAATGAAAAACTGCAAGCCGGCAACAAAGAATTAAGTTCCGCCCTTCAATCATTAAAAACAACTCAGACTCAATTACTTCAGAATGAAAAAATGGCCTCCTTGGGGATATTAACTTCCGGCATTGCCCACGAGATTAATAATCCGTTGAATTACATTATGGGAGCCTATATCGGATTAACCGATTATTTCAACGAGCACAATAACATCGAAGAGAAAGAAGAGATCGAATTATTTTTAAGAAGTATTTATGAAGGTATAAATAGAATCTCAAGTATCATTAAAGGATTAAATCAATTTAGCAGGAACAATAGCAGATACGATGAAGATTGCGATATTCATTTCATAATCGACAATTGCATTTTTCTGCTTGGCAGTACATTAAAACACAGGATTGATGTACAAAAAGATTATTTTCCCGAATCATTGGTAATTATGGGAAATACAGGAAAACTGCATCAGGCTTTTTTTAATATTCTGCTTAATTCGGTGCAGGCAATAAAAAATAATGGAATAATTAGTATAAAAACAGAAAAAGATAACGATAAAATATCCGTAATAATAAAAGACAACGGCTGTGGAATAAGCAAGGAGAATATTAAGCGTGTTATGGTTCCGTTTTTTACAACAAAATCGCCGGGCGAAGGTGTTGGCCTCGGACTATCTATTTCTCACTCTATAATTAAAGAACATAAAGGTAACATTATTTTTGATTCGGAAATAGGAAAAGGAACTACAGTGATGATTACGTTCCCTTTAAAAAATGATATAGTATGAATGAAAAATCAAAAATCTTATATGTTGATGACGAGCCGATGAATTTAATGCTTTTTGAAGTTAATTTCAGAAAGAGATACCAGGTGATAACGGCTGAAGATGCATTACATGGACTTGAGGTACTGGATAAGCATAAAGATCTCAAGGTTGTAATCAGCGATATGAAGATGCCGCATATGACCGGAATGGAATTTATCAGAAAGGCCAAAAGTATTTATCCTGAAATATCTTATTATATATTAACAGGTTATGAAATAACAGATGATATTCAGGAAGCAATAAACAACAGACTAATTATAAAGTGTTTTCAAAAACCATTTGATATTAATGAGATAAATAATTCAATTGAAAAATCAATTGGTAAAAAGTAAACTGTTAACCGTTCCGGTTAGAATGTTTTAAATCCATAAAAAAAGCCGGCATAAAAACCGGCTTTTTTTTATGTTAATCCCGATTATTGCAGTGTAAATTTAACGGGCAGATTAAACGAAACCCGCACAGGTTTACCCCGCTGCATACCCGGTTTCCATTTGGGCATGTTTTTTACCACACGCACGGCTTCTTCGTCGCAGCCGCCACCAATACCACGGAGTACTTTTACGTTGGAAATGGAGCCGTCGGGTTCAACCACGAAATTGATAAACACCTTTCCCTGGATACCACTCTCTTTGGCCAATGGGGGATACTTGATGTGTTTTGCAAGGTAAGTCATCAAAGCGCCCATTCCTCCGGGAAACTCGGGCATTGATTCTACCACGGTAAATATTTCCTGTTCCTTAATTTCTTCTTCATCCTCTACAGGCGGTACATATTCCTCCATTTGAGTTTCTTCGTCAGCTTCTGCATCAATGTCAATATCGTCTTCCACCTCAACATCATCATCCACAATTTTGATTTGTGTTACCTGTTTCGGTGGTGGTGGTGGCGGTGGTTTTACCTTTTGTTCGGTAATGGGGATAATCTCTTCGGGAGTATCATCCACCTGCCGTTGCATCAGATTTACGGTTCTTTTGTCGTAACTTTTCCACTGAAAAGCGGCAAAAACAACCAGCAGGGCAATGACCATGCCTATCTCGAAAAAGAGGCCTTTTTTGCTCTCAAGGTCTGCCTTTGGCGTTTTTCTGGTATCTTCCATATCATTAATGATTAAGTGTTTTTTTCTTCAAGCGGCTAAAATACGAATTTATTGTTTATCCGAAATCGGGAATTTTCATTTTTTTTCTAAAAATCCATAAAAACAGCAGCCATCCCAACAGTGCACCAATTGTATCGGCCAGAAAATCATATACATTTCCGCTTCGCCCCACAAAAACATAACGTTGCAAAACTTCGGTAAGCAGTCCGTAAAATGAACTGCTTACAACTGCCGCCCAAGTTAACAATTTTCTGTCTCTCCCCGCAAAAAAACCGTCGCGAAAACCCCACAAAATCAAAAAACTTTGAACACCAAAAATAAAAAGGTGCACAACCTTGTCGGGGCCCAGCCAATCCCAGAAACTTTTAATCTCGGGAAAAACATTACCCGGCAGACCGGTCAGCAAAAGGACAATTGCCGCCCAAAGCAGTGCAGGCCAGAGTCGGGTAAGCACAACTATGATTCTATTAAACTTTTGTATGCTGCGGCATCCAGAAGTTCATCCAACTCGGCAGAATCGCTAATCTTTATTTTTACAATCCAACCGTCGCCGTAAGGGTCTTTATTGATAATTTCGGGTGTATCTTCAAGTTTTTCGTTTACTTCGAGAATAGTTCCCCCCACGGGCAGCAGCAGGTCGGAAACAGTTTTTACGGCTTCCACACTACCGAAAACCTCATCTTTGTCCAGCGTTTCATCCACGGTGTCAACATCCACATAAACAATGTCGCCCAATTCACTTTGGGCAAAATCGGTAATACCCACAAAGGCTTCGTCTCCATCAACTTTTACCCATTCGTGGTCTTTTGAATACTTTAAATTTTCAGGAATATTCATCTTATTCTGTTTTTTAATTATCCGGCCAAAATTAGATTATTTTTCTTTTGTTCAGGTGATAATTGATGATTTTGATTTGGTAAAAATTAGCAACCGGTTTTGTCATGTTCCGAGCCGCTTGAGGCGGGAAGGAATCTCCTTCACATTTATCTTATTATAAACATTTTGCCTCAAATCAACATAAATGTGGTAAAATCCATTGCAGATTCTTCATGAGCCGCTTCCCACAAAGCCTTCCTGAAGGCTCATTCAGAACCCGCCAAAACCTGATTTCATTTCCTTAACGCACCGCACTGCGCAAGCTTCGTACGGTGCTAAGGATATTTCGCCCTTTCAGGGTGAGTCTTTGCTCCGGTTCTGGGCACCGACTAACTATTGCCTCTTTACCGCGTCCCAATTCCGAGATATCTACAGGGAGGCCATGTGGGTTGGAATGGCGACGGAATCTCCCCTAGTGCTTCTTTTCCAATTAAATATACGATACGTATATAATTTCGGGGATTCATCGGGTGCGCCTTCCCTATATCCAACCTGTCAGCACCCTCTGAATTGCCGGGTGAAGAGTATGTGTGTAATCCCTCCCCACACTTGCTCATTGAGCGTTGTATATTGTTCATTTTCTATTCATTCTTAATTCTAATAATTCCCCATTCTTCAATAAATCTGAAATCGATATTCGGTGTTCGATATTCGGTGTTCCTTCCCAAAATCTGCCTTTTTCCGAATCCGACCTTATATGTTTGCAAAATAAAAAAAGAAGGACGATTTTCAGGATTAAAAAACAATTAAGTTTGCTTGATTAAAGACAAGGAAACGACCTTGGTACAAAGATACCGTCCGAAAGTTTCTTGCTGAATCAAGTAGAGTTCGGGGTATAACATGGTACAATGATACCGGATTTTTATAAGGCTGAACGAAGCTTGATATTTTAAAAACAAAAGTTAAACAAAAACAAAATGTTATGAAAAAAAAGATTGCATACCTCGGAGTTGATGTAAGCAAAGGGTATTCCGATT
>JALVZH010000160.1 GCA_027022105.1 Bacteroidales bacterium
TCGGTTCAAGATGGCAGCGCGGTTGGGCGCGCTCAACTTGTTCCACATAGCCATCCGATTTTCCACAGCCAGTCGATTGAAAATGGCCGCTTTATTGGGTATGGCCATACGATTCCAGATAGCTTGCTTATTGGGTCTTGCCAGGCGGTTAAAGACCGCCATCTTATTTTCCACGGCAATTTTGTTGAAGATCGCAGCTTTTTCTTTGACGGCTAGCTTGTTCCAGATCGCCTGACGATTTTCCGCAGCCAACTTATTATTTAAAACGGCCGCTCTGTCCGGAACGGACAATTTATTCAACACCGCCGCTCGATCCGGAGTGGAAAGTTTGTTCAGCAAGGCCGCTTTGTTGTCGGCCGATAGCTTGTTCCAGATGGCCGCCTTGTTTTCAGCGGACAGCTTATTCAGGATGGCAGCCCGATCTTCGGCCGCAAGTTTGTTCCAAACGGCTTCTTTGTTTTCCACGGCTAGCTTATTCCAGATCGCCGCTTTATTTTGCGCGCTCAGCTTATTTAAAACCGCCGCCTTGTCGTTCATGGCCAACTTGTTAAAAACAGCCGCTTTGTCTTCATCGGTTAGCATATCCCACACTTGCGCCTTTTTGGAATCGGGCAGGACGCTCAGCTTTTGACCCAATGCCAGGTCTTTTTCACTGATCTGCTGTGAACGGTATTTTTTCACCTTACCGATCGTTCCGCTAAGCTCGTCCTCTTTGGGCCAGGGATAGATAAAAGCAAAATACAGCACGACAACAATTAAAGCGGTCAATCCGCTTAGCAGCCATACGGAACGTTTGTTCGATTGCCCTCTCATGACAACCTCCCTTCATTTAAATGGATGTTATTTTATGCACCGATTTACGGTCTCATTTAAAATACATTTCAAAAAGGGAAAGGTTGGTTAATTGCCATTCCAGGGTGTGGAATCATACCGTGCATTAGCTATTGAGGTGAAATGAATTAATTGGGAATTGGTTGAATTGTTGAATGGGTGAATAGTTGAGTAGGATGGGCGTTAAGGGTTAAGGGTATAAGGGTTAAGAGATACGTTATTCGTTAAAGCAATCCCTTTCAAAGCAGCAACGGCCTATTGTCGGTTAAGGAACCTAATAGTGTTAGGGATTGTTTCGCTCGTGCCTCGCTCACAATGACATCCCAGGTACGGCCACCGTGTCTCGATACGGACGTGCGAGAATTTTAGAATAGACTAATATGGTTAATAAACTTTACTACTCAATCAGTTGAGCAACCTGAATCTTCATTGCTTTAGCCAACTTCTTTAATGTTTCGCTTTTGGGTTTATTCTTACCCGATTCTATGCGGGATAAGGCGGATTGTTTCATTCCGGCCAACGCGGCTAATTCGGATTGGGTTAAGCCCAAATATTTCCGCCAGGCCTTAATAAGAGTGTCGCCCATGGCGTTATATTTAACCACTTCATGAGGAAAATAAATATCATCCGATTCCCGAGCTTCCTGAGCAGCTATGAGTTTTTGGTATTCTTCCCACGGAATAACGGCAAAAACCGGTTTATTACCTTGTTTTATAATTTGTGCTTTTTTAATATGCGCGCTCATCTCGTTTTTTTAGCCCTATTTTGAGCAACTGTTTCCGCGCTCTGTTATGCCAAAAGATTCTATTCATGGTTTAATATAATAAATTATAACACGAGCAACAAATATATATAACATATCGGAATAAAAAATTCCACCAATTCCGAAAAGGTTTCTTAGCACATCCGATTCAAAGAATTCTTCAATGGTAATTTAATGGAAATGAATTAATCACGATTTCAAATAATAGTAAAAGCAAAAAAGGTTGCCATTCTCATTTCGCCTTTGCGAAGTAAGAATTTCTAATAAAATGGTAACGAACGAAAGGGATTTTCCCACAGCTAAACAGGCCATTTCAAGAAAAAATTTAAACAACAAATCCGGTTTTCAACTGTCCCTTCGGTACAACATTTTTGCAGGTGAATTTCTAATTACCCGGATTTGAAAATATGGGCCATGGGCATCCCATCGCTCTGCGATAAGATAAACATGGTTTTTAAAAATCGTCCCGCCAGGGGCGATTTGCCCATAGCTCGCAAATTCATTTGTAGGAATAGATTATATTTTTTTGCTTGCCCTACAATTTTGGAATATATTCAGAATGTAGGGCAAAAGAGAGAATACCGTATGGGAATAATTTCAGATATATTAAAAGATGAATATGAGCGATTAAAAACGCTTGAAACGCAATATTTAGATAAATTAAAAGATTTACCCAAAGGATCTTTGTCCAAGCGCAAACGTTCCGGAAATACTTATCTATATTTAATGTACCGCGCAGGAAATAAAGTCATCACTAAATATGTCGGTCGAATTGATTCGGAAAAATCTATACAATTGATAAAACAGGTGGAAAAAAGAAAACAAATAGAAGAAAAACTTCGCCAGGTCAAGAAAGATTTAAATGAACTCAAAAAAACTATTAAAAGATAATAGATACCTCTTTTTTAAAGAAATTATCTCTATTTTAAATCAGGCAGGCGTTTTGTCTTATTTAATTTTAATTGGCGGGTGGTGTTTATATGTTTATCGGGAATATTTTAGAAATGATCCGCAAATTCCATTGTTACGTACAGCAGACATAGATTTTTTGATCCCTCGACCTTTGAAAATTAAAAATGGGATTGATGTCCACACCTTATTAAAAAACAAGGGATTTGATGTACAATTTTCTCATCCGGCAGGATATATTAAATATGTACACCCACAGATCGAAATAGAATTTCTAACTCCGGAAGTAGGTAAAGGAAGCGAAAAACCTTTTTTAGTAAGGCCGCTCAATTTAAGTGCGCAGCAACTTCGATATTTAACAATATTACAAAATTATACCATGGAAGTCTTAGTAGATGAAGACAAAATAACAGTGCCGGAGCCCTCGGCTTTTGTCTTACATAAATTGTTACTGAGTTTCAGGCGGAATAGAACCGAAAAACGCGAAAAGGACTTACGCACAGCTATTGATCTTGGCGAGTTTCTTTTGCACAAAGAGGATCAGAGAGTTCAAATAAAAGAAATTTTTGAATCTTTCCCAAGACCCTGGAAAAGAGATATCCTTAAAGTCATTGAGAAAAAGTTTCAACCA
>JALVZH010000161.1 GCA_027022105.1 Bacteroidales bacterium
TCGTTAAACCCGTGCACATACAAAAGGGCTTTTTTGTTGTCGGGGTCTGCATTTCTTTTAAAAAGCGTAATAACGACTTTCCCCTCGTAATCGGGGTTCATCTCGAAGGTCTCTTTGGTAAAACCGAAATCTTTCTCTAAATCCATGGCTGATATTTTTTAGGGTTTCAAAGTTAGGAAAAATTCCGGAAGGAAAAGGTTTGTGGGACATATTGGATTCGAACCAATGACCCCCGCCCTGTCAAGGCGATGCTCTAAACCAACTGAGCTAATGTCCCGAAAGAGATTGCAAAAATAAAAATTATTCAGGTTTATTAATAAATCAGCAAAGAGATGATGATTAAAATACCGAATGATATGGGAATAACAAACAGAAAGTAGGTGAATATCAGGGCCAGACTTTTGAAAAAACTCCTGATAATTCTCTGACCGTAAAACCTTATCATGGCAATTAGCAGATAAATATATGAGAGCAGAAAACATAAATTGATTACCCATCCGGGAAGGGTAACGGCAAAATTCACAAGCAATATCAGCGAGAAAAACAGAAACAGAAAAGAGAAAAAATAAAAGCTGAAAACCAGATGGTACGAATAAGACCCGCTTTTAAAATAGAGCAGTTTCAGAAACAGAGCGAAAAGCGGCAACAGAAAAAACATGGCAACCGGAACTATTCCGTACATTACCTGCAAAAAACCGCTGCCCCTTTTTTTATATATTTTCAAAAGCTGAACGGCAAACTTCCTTTTCCATAACGGCAAACTCTCGTCGTTTGATGCCTCTCGAAGACGCCGGATTAATTGCGATGTATCGGAATTACCGCCGGGGCCGATTGTATGTTGGCCCTTTTCCGTTTCGGTTATTGATAAATGAACTATCGAATCAACATCAAGTCCGCCTGCTGTTATTTTTGTTTTTGGTATTTTCTTTTCCGTCAGCAGATTTAAAATGCTGTCTCTCTTATTTATTTCAATAATGTTTATTGCAGATGTGTCGTTTTTCGTGCCGTTATTTAATGTTTCGTCAATTTCCCTTTCCTGTTTTTTTACATCAAAAGAGAAAAGAAAGAAAAAGACAACGGAAACAAACAGATAAAACTGTGTAGGATGAAGGTAGGTCATTCGTTTACCCTCAACAAATTTTATAGGCAGATAACCCGGATTCACCAGTAATGGCAAAAAACTTTTGAAAAACCGGGCATCAACGGAAAAATAGTTGCTGATGGTATTATGAAACAACTCTTTCAGGGTGAGCCTCTCTTCGGTTTTTTGTCCGCAGCGGGGGCAATAGTTATAGTCCTCCTCAAGGGGATATGAACAGTTTTTGCAATATTTGGATTCAGGGTTCATAAAATTGCTATCTCCCGGATTATTTTAAGTTTTTGCACAAAGTTAACGAAAATTTATGCACAATTTATCCAATATTCTAAAATACCGGAAACAGATTGATTTATTAATCAATCCCTTAACAAAATATGACATTTCGGGTTGCCGTTTTCGTAAAACAGGGGGGCAAAATGCGTCTGCATTTTTTCTATTTTTGATTTTTCAAAAAGAGATTTATGCAAGAATACATTGTTTCGGCTCGAAAGTACCGTCCCTCTACCTTTGCGCAGGTTGTGGGTCAGGAATCCATTACATCAACACTAAAAAACTCCATTATCAACAACCACCTTGCACAGGCTTTTTTGTTTACAGGCCCGAGGGGGGTGGGCAAAACCACCTGCGCCCGGATTCTGGCAAAAACCATCAACTGCCTCAATCCCACTCCCGACGGCGAGCCCTGCAACGAGTGCGAATCGTGCAAAGCATTTAACGAAAACGCATCCTTTAATATTCACGAACTTGATGCCGCTTCCAACAATTCGGTGGACGACATCAGAAACCTTGTTGACCAGGTGCGTATCCCGCCGCAGGCAGGCAAATACAAAGTGTATATTATAGACGAGGTGCATATGCTTTCGTCGCAGGCCTTTAACGCTTTTCTGAAAACGCTGGAAGAGCCGCCGTCATACGCCAAATTTATTCTGGCAACCACCGAAAAACAAAAAATTATCCCCACCATCCTTTCGCGCTGCCAGATTTTCGATTTTAAACGAATAGGTGTGGAAGACATTGCAAAACACCTTGCTTATGTGGCCCGTAACGAAGGCGTTGAAGCGGAAGAAGATGCCCTGCACGTAATTGCCGAAAAATCGGACGGTGCTTTGCGCGATGCCCTTTCCACTTTCGACCAGATTGTCAGTTTCAGCGGCAACAAAATCACTTACAAAGATGTGATTGAGAATTTGAATATTCTCGATTACGACTACTATTTCAAGGTTACCGATTCCATTTCGAAACAGGATACCGCCGAAGCACTGCTTATCTTCAATGAAATTATGGAACACGGTTTCGACGGTCAGGAATTTATCACCGGACTTACCGAACATTTCAGGAACCTGCTGGTAGCCCAAAACCCGAGAACCGTTCGTCTGCTGGAAATCAGCAAATCGGTGGTGAAGCGTTACGAAATGCAGGCACAGCAGTACAGCAAAGATTTTCTTTTCAAAGCGCTGGATATCACCAACCGTTTCGACCTTAGTTATAAAACCAGCAACAACAAGCGGTTGCATGTTGAAATTGCCATTACACAACTGATAAATCTTGCCCAAACGGTAAACGGCACCCCTGCAAAACCGGAAAATCCTTCTTATATTGCAGGAACCGCAATCAGAAAAGAGGAAACAGGCAAGGCGACAGCCCATGAAATTAAAGAAGAGGTGAAAAAGCCGGTTAACTATGCCGCGAAAGAACAAGAAGAGAAAAATACGCAGGCGGAAAACCAAAGCACCGGATCCGTTGCGGCGGAAAGGGTTTCAACCTATTCGAGAAAGGCCAACAACAGCGAAAGATTGAATACCAATAAAAAGATGCCGGTGAATATTTCCCTTAAAAAAACAATGGAAGAGCTGAAAAAGCTGAAAAGGGAAAGAGAAAATCAAAAAAACACGGAAGTGCCCGTTGTTGAAACCCCGTTTACGCAGGAACAATTGGAAGAGGCGTGGAAAAGTTTTGTGGTGTCGTACAAACAAAAATCACCCAGTTTTTCCAATACGCTGGAAACTTCCAAACCGGAATTGAAAGAAAAGTTTACCATAACTTTTACTGTTCCCAATGTGTTGTTCGTTCAGGATCAGCTAAATATGATGGCGCTGAAAACTTTTCTTGCCGAAAAACTGCAAAACAATCAAATCAGGTTGAATCCCGTAGTGGCCAAAGCCGACGAAATAAAAACGGCATATACCGACAGGGAACGTTTTCAAAAATTACAGGAAGATTTTCCGCAGATTGCCTATCTTAAAGATAAATTCAGGCTTGAATTAGGGTATTAAAAAAAGCGGGTTGAAAGCCCGCTTTTTTTATTAATATTAAGTTTGTTTGTAAAGCCGTTACGGCATGGGGTATTTTTTGAAAATCTCAGCCGATTTCATCAGAATATCCACATACTGGGCACGCCGGTAAGCAAACGGGTCTTTTACGTTTTTCTTCGACAGGTTTCCTTTAAAATCGTCAACGGTGTCGTATTGTTTGTTTGCCATCCAAATTTCAATATCTTCCAGCATTTTGGTAATCTGCTGCGGTCCGTGTTTGTATATGGTGCTAACCACCTGAACGGCATCGGCACCTGCCAGAATCATTTTAATTACATCTTCGCCGGTAAAAATTCCGCTGTTGGCACAAATGGTTGCATCCACATTGCCGTACAACAGTCCTGCATAGCGCAAAGGCAGTCTGTTGTCCTGTTCGCTGCTCAAATTGTAAGGAAAGTGCATCGATTCGGTTTGCACGTTAATATCGGGCTGAAACAGTCTGTTGAACAGCACAAATCCGTCGGCACCTTTTTTATCCATTTCGCGGAAAACATACAACGGGTTTGTATAGAAGGGACTCAATTTTACACTGACGGGAATTTTAACCGCTTTTTTAACGCCGGCCAAAACGTCCAGTTCTTCGTTTAAAATAGCCCGGCCTTCCATATCGAATTCTCTCGGATTGTTGTAAAAATTCAATTCCAGTGCATCGGCACCCGCATCTTCCAGTTTTTTGGCATATTCGTACCAGGTGTCGTCGTAAACCGCATTAAGGCTGGCAATAATAGGAATGTTCAATGCTTTTTTGGCTTCTTCGAAATGCATCAAAAACTCTTCGGGACCTGCTTCGTAAACATCATGCGGAAAAAACGATGTCATTTCGGCATGGCGGTCGTCATACCCCTTCATCTCCTCTTCCATTTGAAGATTTTCAAGGTGTATCTGCTCTTCAAACAGCGATTTATATACAATGGCGGCAGCACCTGCATCTTCAAGTTTCTTTAATGTGTTAATATCGGTAACCAGGTTGCTGGCTCCGACAACAATCGGGTTTTTCAATTCCAACCCCAGATATTTTGTTTTTAGTTCCATAATACTTTTAATTTTTCTGTCATTTTCAGGGTGTAAAAGTAATATTTTATCAAAAAAGATGTTTCTTATTCACCTGTTTTATTGTTAAACAAAAAACCACAGTCCGGACGGCAACATTCTACATGTTTATATTACAATATGTTAATAATGCTTACCCTGTTCAAACCGCAATGCAAAAATGCTAATCTATATTGGATTTAAATTACTTAAATATGTGAATTAATTACAAACAGAACGACACCAACCGATATTAATATGTAATTTTGCGCCGGAGAATTAAAAGGGACAATTACATGCTAATGCGTTGATTTTAAATTAGAAAACGACAGTAGCATTAACAAATTAAAAACAATATTACGATGAAAGGAAATAAAAAATTCATCACTTGCGATGGGAATTATGCTGCAGCACATGTGGCATACATGTTCAGCGAAGTAGCTGCCATTTATCCCATTACCCCCTCATCTACCATGGCCGAATATGTTGACCAGTGGGCTGCCTTTGGCAGAAAAAATATATTTGGGGAGACTGTAAAAGTCACCGAAATGCAATCGGAAGGAGGTGCTTCGGGTGCCGTACACGGTTCGTTACAGGCCGGCGCACTCACCACCACATTTACCGCTTCTCAGGGATTGTTGCTGATGATTCCTAACATGTACAAAATTTCCGGCGAACTGTTGCCGGGCGTATTTCACGTAAGTGCGCGCAGTCTTGCCGCCCAGGCGCTGTCTATTTTTGGCGACCACAGCGACGTGATGGCAGTTCGCAACACCGGATTTGCCATGCTGGCCACCGGAAGTGTACAGGAAATTATGGACATCGGAAGCGTTGCGCATTTTGTAGCCCTCCGTTCCCGTATTCCGTTCCTGCATTTCTTCGACGGTTTCCGTACCTCGCACGAAATTCAGAAAGTGGAATATTTTGAAGTGGAAGATTTGGAAGATTTGTTCCCCTGGGAAGACCTTAAAAAATTCAGGGACAATGCTCTGAATCCCGAGCATCCCGTAACACGCGGAACGGCTCAGAATCCCGACATCTATTTCCAGGCCCGCGAAGCTGCAAACCGTTTTTACACTCCTGTACCCGACCTCGTTGAGGAATACATGCAGGAGATTACCAAACGGACAGGTCGTGAGTATCATCCGTTTACCTATTATGGTGCCGAAGATGCAGAACATATCATTATTGCAATGGGTTCGGTTACCGAAACCATCCGCGAAACCATTGATTACCTGCGTTCTCAGGGCGAAAAAGTGGGTCTGGTTGCCGTTCACCTCTACCGTCCGTTCTCGGTTGAGTATCTGATGAAAGCCATTCCCGAAACCGTTAAAAGAATTGCCGTTCTCGACCGTACCAAAGAGCCCGGATCAACCGGCGAACCGCTTTATCTTGATATTAAAGAGGCTTTCTACGGAAAAGAAAACCAACCGCTTATTGTTGGCGGACGTTACGGCCTGAGTTCCAAAGATACCACACCGGCACAAATTATTTCGGTTTACCGGAACCTGCAACAGCCGGAACCCAAAAATCATTTTACCGTTGGTATTGTTGACGATTTGACATTTACTTCATTACCGCTGTTACCGGAAGTTAGTATTTCCGATAAAGGTACGTTTGAAGCCAAATTTTATGGTATCGGTGCCGACGGTACGGTAGGTGCCAATAAAAACTCCATTAAAATCATCGGTGAAACCACCGATAAATATGCACAGGCCTATTTTGCATACGATTCAAAAAAATCGGGCGGTATAACCATATCGCACCTGCGTTTCGGCGATACCCCCATTCGTTCCACCTACCTTGTGGGAACACCCGACTTTGTTGCCTGTCACGTGCCTGCTTATCTTGGCAAATACGATATGCTGAAAGGTATGAAAGACGGCGGGACTTTCCTGTTGAACAGTATTTGGGATGAGGAAGAGACCAAACGCCGCCTGCCCGACGACATGAAAAAATACATGGCCGATCACAACATCAAATTTTACATAATTAATGCTACTAAAATTGCAGATGAAATCGGTCTTGGCAGCAGAACCAACACCATTATGCAGTCGGCTTTCTTTAAGGTTGCCGAAGTGATACCTTACGACCAGGCTGTGGAAAAGATGAAAGATTTTATCCACAAAACATACGGGCGTAAAGGTGAGGATATTGTTCAGATGAACTATGCCGCCGTTGACCGTGGCGGTGAAGTTACCGAAATTAAGGTTCCCAAAGAGTGGGCTGACCTTGAGATAAAAGAGGCCGAAACCGAAGAGGATGTTCCGGACTTCATCAAGAATGTTGTTCGACCCATTGATCATCAAAAAGGAGATGATCTGCCGGTGAGTGCTTTCGAAGGCCGTGAAGACGGTACATTTCCTCCCGGTACCGCTGCTTACGAAAAGCGTGGTGTTGCTGTTGAGGTTCCCGAGTGGATTGGCGACAACTGTATCCAGTGTAACCAGTGTGCCTATGTTTGTCCCCATGCTGCCATCCGTCCTTTCCTTGTAAATGAAGAGGAAGAGAAGAATGCACCCGAAGGCATGCAGTTCCTCGAAACCAAAGGCAAATTGAAACCGCTTAAATACAGAATCCAGGTTTCCGTGCTCGATTGTACCGGTTGCGGCAGTTGTGCCGAAATTTGTCCTTCACCGGAAAAATCGCTGGTAATGAAAGCCCTCGATACACAACGTGGTGAAATTGAAAACTGGGATTATCTTGTTAAAAATGTTACCGACAAAACTGCCGACGGTACCGTTGACAAATTTGTTAGTGTGAAAAACAGCCAGTTTGCCCAGCCTCTGTTTGAGTTTTCGGGTGCCTGTGCAGGATGTGGCGAAACACCTTACATTAAAGCTGCCACACAGCTTTACGGCGACCGCATGATGATTGCCAATGCCACCGGATGTTCGTCTATTTACGGTGGTTCCGCTCCTTCTACACCTTATACCGTTAATGCTGAAGGCAAGGGACCTGCCTGGGCAAATTCACTGTTTGAAGACAATGCCGAGTACGGTTTCGGAATGGCAACGGCAATCCGTAAAATCCGCGAACGCATCGAAAGAATGATGAAAGAGGCCATTGAAGCCGGCACAAGCGACGAGCGCAAAGAGGCCTTTGAGGCATGGATTGCCGCCAAAGACGATGGCGAAGCTTCCAAAGCTGCTTCGGCAAGAGTAGTGGAAGTGCTGAAAGGCGCTGATGATAAAGTAGCCAAAGACCTCATGGAACTGGAGCAATATTTTGTAAAGAAATCCATGTGGATTATCGGTGGCGACGGTTGGGCTTACGATATCGGATACGGCGGCCTCGACCATGTTCTGGCTTCCGGCGAAGATGTTAACCTGCTGGTTCTCGATACCGAGGTTTATTCCAATACCGGCGGACAGTCGTCCAAAGCAACACAAACCGCTGCCGTGGCAAAATTTGCAACCGCAGGTAAAGAGATACGAAAAAAAGACCTCGGTGCCATTTACATGACCTACGGTTATGTTTATGTGGCTCAGGTTGCCATGGGTGCCAATTACAGCCAGTTCTTCAAGGCGCTGAAAGAGGCGGAAGCATTCCCCGGCCCGTCCATAATCATTGCCTACTCTCCCTGTATTGCTCACGGCCTGAAATACGGAATGGCCAAATCGCAACCCGAAGAGAAGCTGGCAGTGGAAGCCGGATACTGGACATTGTACCGCTACAACCCGCTGCTGGAACTGGAAGGAAAGAACCCGTTGCAGCTCGACTCAAAAGAGCCTGATTTTGAAAAGGTAAAAGAACTGCTTAATTCGGAAGTCCGCTTTACATCGTTGAAAAAAGCATTCCCGAAACGGGCCAAAGAGTTGCAGGAGCAAACCGTTAAAAATCTGAAATGGCGTTATAACTTTTACAAACGCCAGGCTTCCATTGATTATTCAAAGGAAGATTAGGTTAATACCGATAAAAAAAGAAACCCCGTTGCGATTGTAACGGGGTTTTTTGTTGCTAACGGGTTTAACAGAATTTTCAACCGGATTTTGCGGAAACCGTATTTAATTATCTTGACAATTGGTAATCCTTAATTAATAAGTCAGCTGATAAATTTAATTTATTTGTCAGCCTTCGTATCATATCGACAGTAAGCTTACGTTTACGATTTAAAATTTCCGAGACCCTGCTTTTTCCACCTATCTCAGGAACTAAATCAACTTGCTTCAGGTTCATCTCTTCCATTCTGATTTTAATAGCCTCAATAGGATCGGGAGCTTCAATGGGAAAATGTATTTTCTCATATTCATCAATCAATAAAGCCAGAATGTCGGCTTCATCACTCTCGGGAGTTCCAACCGGTGCGTCAAATATTTTTTCAAGTCTGTCTAAGGCATCTTGATAATCCGAATCTGTTTTTATTGGTTTAATATTCATTTCTTTAAAATTATTATATTGTATTTGAATCAATTTTATCATATTCATCATGAGTGCCAATGAAACGTATAAATGCCCATTGCTTCTCAAAATTAAATTTAACCACTAACCGGTAAGAATTGCCTTTAATATTAAAAACTATTCGTCCGTTTTTTAGAATACTTGCATTTGCATAAGTTTGCTTAACATCAATCGGCGTTTGCCAGTTTGAACTCATTGCCGTATCAAACCACGTTTTCAAATACTGTTCAGTATCAGGATGTTTTTCCCAATATTTTATAATATAACTGATTAATTAGACTTTAAACAGGTTTTACATCAAGCTCGTTGGAAAGTTACGTCAGAAAAAATTAAGTCGGTTATTTACCTGCCTCTGCAAACCTTGTAGAATAAATAATTGCTTCCACCTGTTTCAGCAAATCCCTCTTTTTCTTGTTGGGATTATACACATAACCGAACAGGGTTACAATCCGGTTTTTTCGCCAGTCAACAAAGGTATAGCTTACAAAGGGGCCGCCCATAAAATCGTGTTCCACACGCCACAACCCCCGTACTTCAACGGCATAGTCGGTAAAGAAATCGGTAACAACCCTGGCTTTGGGCGGGATGTTTTTTTTGTCGGTAGTCATCCACGAGCCTTCGGTTGGCCCCGGAATGTATTTACGCAGGAACTCATCTGTACGCGACATAATGCTTTTCAGTGAAAACTGAAGTGTATCTTTATAAGGAACGGAAATAATGATAATTCCCTGGCTGGACGACAGTGTTTCTTTTCTTATCCACATAAGTCCCGGTTTCGATTTGGCTACAAAGAAACCCTTGGGAAGGACCATCTTCAATCCAAACTGTTTAATCACCTTTTCCACAACTTTTACATCGTTATTGGGTCTGAAAACGGTCATGATTCTTTCGTGTTCCGCAGCACTAAATTCATTCATCATGGTTTCTTTCCGGCTGTTAAACACTTTGACAAATTCCGCTACCGAGGGTGCCGTTATTTTAAATACCCGCTGGGGTTTTGCCCAAAGGTCTTTCGAAAACTCCACTTTTGACTGTTTTACTTTGGGGTCAATGTTTACAATGATAATATTTCTGTGCTTTTGAAACATATCATTAAACACGGAAACCTTAACATGCGACAGCTTAAAGAGAGGTTCGTCCTGTGGCAAACCGTACTGGGTTTCACCGAAATAACTCTTAATGGATTTCCCGATATCATTGTCCCATTGGGCTTCGTTCTGAACAACAACCAGTATTTCGCTGCTGTTTCCTATGGAACGGCTTTTCCCGCTTTTTTTTGCATCCTCTTTACAGGAGGTAAGTCCAG
>JALVZH010000162.1 GCA_027022105.1 Bacteroidales bacterium
TAATCTTTTTGCTTTTTGCAAACGGGGTTTACGGACAAAACCAAACCCTCGATTCGCTTTCAACCGATTCGGAGAAATTCTTCTCACAACTATCGGGTTTTTTGCTGAATACAAAATCGGAAACCTATAAAGAGCGCTCGCAGAAATTGCTCGACCGTTTTTACGAAAGCTGGTCGGTGGGCAGGTTCAATCGTGATGAGAAAAATGCGGTACGGGCGGTGGTGGAAAAGATGCGCAGGAAAAAGATGCGTACCTTTCCTTCGTTGTACGATTATGTTTACGGCCTTACGTTGCTTGCAGAATCGAATCAGCCCCCAAAAAGCGTCATCAACTGGCATCATTATCTTTTAAGATTGTTAGACGATAAAAAGACCAAGCGTTTTGATGCGTTTCTCGATTTCAGCAGGGCGCTGTTCGAAAAACATATTTTGTACGACAGGCGTTCGTTTGTCTGGTATTACCGCACCGGCAGATTCAGGTTCGATTTGGACACCACTTTTCAGTTAAAATTCGATCATTTGAACCTTGTTGTCGCCAGCAAAAAGGATTCCTCTGTTTTTCTGAAAACCAAAGGATTTTACGATTACGACCATAAAATGTGGTACGGCGAAACGGGCAGGCTTGAGTGGCGACGGTTTGGAGCTGAATACGGGAAGAAGATTTATGCTGTTTTCGATAAGTACAAGCTGAATGTAACGGTAACATTATTTACTATTGATTCGGCTCGTCTTTATTATAAACGCTTTTTCAATCAGCCTGTTCCGGGGCGGCTAACGGAGCGTGTTACAGTAAGTCCCCCAAGCTCCAGAAGTTCTTTTCCCCGTTTTGAGAGTTATCGCCACGATTTTGAAAGAAAAGATATTTATCCCGGAATCGATTATTTTGGCGGATATGAAATTCGTGGATTGAAGTTGTACGGTAAAGGTGGAGATGATGAAAAACCGGTTATGAACCTGTACTATAATGATAAACCGGTCTGTAAGGTTAAGTCGGAGTTGTTTAAATTGGGAGAGGAAAAAATAAATGCAGCAGAAGCAACCACCACTTTTTATATCGACAACGACTCAATTTATCATCCCGGATTGCATTTCAGATATTCCGTCGATAAGAACCAAACGGTTTTTTATGCAAATGATAATTCGTCAGAGCCGGTACCTTTTTACGATACATACCACAAACTCGATCTTTATGTACCTGCCATCTATTGGGACATGTCTTCCGACAGCCTTGTTTTTAAAAGGTTGCGCGGGGTAAATCCGGTGAACAAGGCAAAATTTAAATCGGCAAATTTTTTCTCACCCAAAGAGTTTTATGAAATTCAAGGTATTGATGAGGTAAACCCCATGTACGTAATTTATAATTTTGCCCATACCTTTTCCACCAATACCATTACTGTTGATGCACTTGCCGGTTTTATGGAAAAACCGCCTGCTCAAATTACCGCTTTGTTTGTTAAAATGGCCAATAAGGGATTTCTGGTGTATAATCCTCAAACCAAGACAGCTACAATAAAACAACGTTTTTATGATTTTCTGGATGCCAAAGCAGGAAGAATCGATTACGATGTGTTACACTTTAATTCCAAGGTGATTGCCGGAGCCAATGCTTCATTAAATCTAAAAACCAATCTGTTAGATATTTACGGGGTTCAACAGGTATATATCAGCGATTCGCAGAATGTTTATATTTATCCCTACGACAAACGGGTGGCGGTAAGAAAAAACAGGGATTTCTCTTTCAATGGGAGGGTTCATGCCGGGCTGTTCGATTTTTATGCGCACCAAAGCACTTTTGTTTATGACAGTTTTAAGCTGAGCCTCAATTATGTGGATTCCATGGCGTTTGTGGTGAAATATAAGGATACGGTTTTAAATAAATGGAAATTCGAAAAAGTAAAAAATGTGCTTCAGGACCTGAATGCCACTATTTACATTGATAAACCGGATAATAAATCGGGAAGAAAACGTTTTTACCAGTATCCCGTTTTGGTCAGTCACGATGAGTCTTATGTTTATTATAACAAAAAAAGTATTCAGGACAGTACGCTGTGGCCTGAGAAATTTTACTACAAAGTTGACCCTTTTGTTTTCGATTCGCTACTTACTTTTAGTACGGAAAATCTTCAATTTCAGGGTGAGTTGAATTCAGGTGATATTTTCCCGGTCATCAGGGAGCCTTTGCGTGTAATGCCCGATTTTTCACTGGGGTTTTATCATAAATCGCCCAAGGAGGGTTATCCCGTTTATGCCGGAAAAGGCACCTTCGGAAGGTATATTGTGTTGGATAACAATGGTTTCAGGGGTAGGGGAAAGCTTAGGTACCTGAGCCTTACCACTGCTTCCAACGGTGTTGTTTTTTACCCCGATTCGCTTTTTGCCTTTGCCTGGGATTTTACAGGTGAAGAGAATACAAACCCTTACGATTTCCCTTATATCGATGCCGATTCGGTTTTTATTCATTGGGATACCGATACCAATGTAATGAAAGTTTATACTACCGAAAATCCGTTTATTTTATACAGCAGTTCCAACTTCCGTGGGATTATGGATATAAATCCTTCATATATGAAGGGTAACGGTGTTTTCAGTTTTGAACGCGCTTTTGTTTCGTCGCGCGATATCGACTTTAAACACAGCAGCCTTACTGCCGATTCATCAGACTTTGTTTTGTCCGATTCAACGGGTAAAATTGTGGAATTTGCGGCTCGTGGGTATTTTGCAACTATTGATTTCGAAAAACAAAAGGGATGGTTTAACCACCTTTATGACAATACCTATCTCACTTTCCCCGCAAATCAATATATTTCCACACTGGATGAGGTGGAATGGCTCATGCCCGAAGACCGTCTGGAGCTCTACACCAAAGCAGATACCAACAGTACGCTTTTCAGCAATGCAACCGATGTGCGTCAACTTGTCACCTGGCATAAGGGCGGCCCCGAATTTATTTCGGTAAATCCGGATCAGGATTCATTGCGGTTTTTTGCTCAAAAGGCCTGGTACAACATACGACAGACCTCTATTGATGTAGAAGGGGTGCCGTTTATCAAAGTTGCGGATGCAGCAGTATTTCCTTATAAAAAACGATTAAAGATTACAGGGGGAGCCCATATTGAGACTTTACAGGACGCCTCAGTTATAATGGATACCGTTATGTTTTATCACACGGTTTACGATGCCGATGTGGACATTACTTCAAGGCACAATTATACATGTGACGGATATATCGATTATGTGGACATGAACGGCACGAAACAACCTGTCAGGTTGGAAAAGGTTTATGTAAATGATTTCGGAATAAGTACCGGTTACGGTATGGTCCCGCGTGATGAGATGCTGTTTCTGAACCCTTATTATTTTTATTACGGAAAAGTCGGCTTTACTGCCAACAGAAGGTTGTTCAGGTTTACGGGGGCTTTCCGCCTGAATCAGGATTGTACTGCCGATGTGATGGACAACTGGATGCTTTACGACGGCGAAATTGACCCGCAAGATGTACGGTTTAAAATCGGTGATTATCTTATGGGTACCGACAGCACGGCAATGTATTTCGGTTTGGCCTACGATACCTACGAAGGCGATTATTATCCTTTGGTTCCGGGATACCTGAAAAACAGTGACGACAGATTGATGGTGACGGGTTCCGGTATTTTGGATTACGATACCGTTCAAAACTCTTACCGCATTAGTACCGAAGCGGGACTAAAAGGCAGTGCTACCGCCGATTTTCTGGCCTTGAACACAAAAAACTGTATTCTGTATGGCGACGGTGTTTTAAACCTTGACCTGAATACACCCATGGTTAAGGTGACGGCAATAGGGGAAGTGGTACATAAAATAATCCCCCATAATACGGAACTGAAAACCTATCTTGGCCTTGATTTCTTTTTCGATAAAGTTGCTTTGAAAACCATTGCCGACAGTTTGCGCCATTTTTACGGCAAATCGGTTGATGTTACCAAAGGGGTTTATCCGCTTGCTGTGAAGAGGTTGTTGGGCGAGAAAGAGGGAGGACTTGCCATGAATGAAATTACACTGTACGGAAGATTGAAAAAGACCCCTGCACCGCTAAAAGCCGCCCTCTCATTCCCCGAAGTTCAATTTGAGTGGGATAAAGAAACCTCTTCGTTCTATTCAAAAGGAAAAATAGCCGTAGGAATGGTAGGCGACGAGACACTGAATAAAAAATTAGACGGATTTCTGAGAATTCATAAAGCAAGAAGTGGCGACGAGATTACCCTTTTGATAATGGAAGGAAAACGAAAATGGTATTTCTTCTCTTATGCACACCATGTGTTGCAATTTGCAAGTTCCGATATGTTTCTAAACGAGTATATTGCAAACCTGAAAGAGGAGAAACGTATCTTGAATCCAAGGGACGACGACCGGTATTATGAGTTTGTATTAACTTCCAAAAGAAAAATGATTACCTTTTTAAGAGAAATGCAGGAAAAAAACAGATAATGTTCTGAAACCTATTTTCCTGTTTGCCGTTTAAGTGTAATATACTTAACTATTGGATTGTAATATGCAATAATTCATTGATTTATTCAACTTTAAACAAGTTCCATACAAAAAACGGAAAGAAGACTCTTGTCATGAGTGAAAAACTGAAATTAGGTAAGCTGCATAAAGATTTGACCGAATACATGTATCGTTCTCTTATGAGGCAAGCCGATGCTGAATTGGCAAAAAGAGGATTGACAGGGCCATTTGTATATATTTTTGTTTTAATTGCCATTCCTTATATTACCGATATCAACAAAGAAAAGCAGAATGTTTTTTTGGTTTTTGCCGGATTGCTTATAGTTATCAACTTGCTGAGGTTTGTTTTTATGTTGCAATTCAAAAGGTGGCAATTATCCAAAAAGAAAAGAAGATTCTGGAGGGTGTTTTATCAGACCACGACATTGATTGTTGCTGCACTCTGGGGTTTGCTTAGTGGCGCTGTAATTTACTGGTATGGTCTCTCTGTAACATCACTAACTTTTTTGCTGATTACCAGTGGGATAACTGCTGCGGCTGTTACTTCTCTTTCGCCCAGGTTGTCTCTTGTGGGGTGGTATGTGGTTTTAATGACATTTCCTTCCATTCTGGGCAGTTTTTTAGCAGGGAGTCTGCAGTTGACTCTGATTGGGGTTACCTTTGTTTTATTTCTGATTTTTATGTACATGCAGGGCAGGGCTCAATATCTGGCATATTGGCGTGCCTTGGTGAATAATGTTTTGCTGCAAAAAGCAAAAGAAGAAACCGAGGAGGCCAACCGTGCCAAGAGTGCTTTTCTGGCCAACATGAGCCATGAAATCCGAACACCTATGAACGGTGTTATCGGGATGACAAGCCTGCTGGAAGATACTCCCCTGTCACCTGAACAAAGGAATTACGTCAATACAATCAGGGTAAGCGCCGATTCTTTATTGACCATTATTAATGATATTTTGGATTTCTCAAAAATTGAGTCGGGCAAAATGGAACTGGAGGAGGTTCCGTTTAATTTGCGTACCTGTATCGAGGATGCTTTTGACCTGATTGCTTCTAAAGCTGCTGAGAAAAAACTGGAGCTTATAATTGAAATCGACCCCGATGTTCCGGTTATGATTGTGGGCGACGTAACCCGTTTGCGGCAAATTATCGTTAACTTGCTGAGTAATGCGGTAAAGTTTACGGATCAGGGTGAAATAGCATTAAAAGCTGAGGTAAAAGAGCGGAATGGGGATGATTTGTTTTTGCAGTTCTCGGTTTCCGACACGGGAATAGGAATTCCACCCGACAGAATGGAACGTCTCTTTAAATCATTTAGCCAGGTTGATGCTTCTACCACAAGGCAGTATGGTGGAACCGGTCTTGGATTGGCCATTAGTAAACGATTGTCGGAAATGATGGGTGGTCGAATATGGGTAGAGAGCCGGGTAAATGTCGGTACAACTTTTTACTTTACTATTCATACACATATTTCCAAAGAAAAAGAAGAAGAAGTGGTGGAAGCTTCAGCGGACCTGTTAAAAGGAAAAACGATGTTGATTGTGGATGACAACAAAACAAATCGGGAAGTACTTTCAAAAATGTTGGAGTATTGGGGAATTACACCCGTTCAGGCTTGTTCTGCCCCCAAAGCAATTCGTATTCTGACTTCCGGCAAATCCCTCGACATGGCCCTGGTGGATATTCAGATGCCGGAAATGGACGGACTGATGCTTGCCGAAGCAATTAAAGAAATGGATAAGTGGCGGCGGTTGCCTATTATAATGCTGAGTTCTGTACATCAAACGGATGTGGATTTTAAAGAGAAAAAACACCTCTTTAATGCTTTTCTTACCAAACCGGTTAAAAAGAACCAATTGTTCAAAACCATTGCTTCGGTATTGGGTCATGAAATTGAGTTGCAAAAACGAAAATCTACAAAATTAGATCCGGAGATGGGAAAAAAGCACCCGTTGAGGATATTACTTGCCGAAGATAACGTAATTAACCAGAAAGTAGCAGGTCGCTTGCTGGAGAAGTTAGGCTACCAACCCGACATTGTTGCAAATGGCCTTGAGGTGTTGGAGGCTCTGAACCGTCAACAATACGACGTCATTTTGATGGACCTTCAGATGCCGGAAATGGACGGGCTACAGGCCGCCAGAGAAATTAATGCCAAATGGACCGATAAAAAAGCGCGCCCCGCAATAATTGCCCTTACTGCCAATGCCATGAAAGAAGACAGGGACAGAAGTATAAATGCCGGAATGGATGATTATTTAAGCAAACCTATTGATGTTAACGATCTTATGGCTGCTTTGAAAAGATGTAAACCGGTAGTCAAACAGAATTAATTTAAGTAACCTTTCCCTGATTGTATTGTTTCCCAAAAAAGAATACATTTGCAACTGTTAAGCGAGTGTAAAAAGTAATTGGCGGTTACTATGAACAGGTGGGTTGTACATTTGGCGGCATTGGCCTCAATGTTTTTTTGGGGACTGTCGTACATTTGGTCGAAAGTAGTGTTTGAGTCCTATTCGCCGTTAACTACGATTTTTTTCCGGCTTATCATCTCGGTTTTGGTGCTTTTTGCTTTGCTGGCAGTTACCGGAAGCATTGAAAAAATAAGAAAAGAAGACCGGTTCTTTTTTGTGCTGACAGCGCTTTTTAATCCTTTCCTGTATTTTGTGGGCGAGAATTACGGGTTAAGTTTTGCCTCGGCATCTACAAGCGCCATTATTGTTGCAACCATTCCTCTGTTTTCACCCTTTATTGCCTGGATAACCTATCGGGAGCGGTTGCGTCCGGCAAATTTTGCAGGTCTGATCATTTCATTTATAGGTTTAATTCTTGTTGTTTTTAATAATAGCTTTGAATTGCAAATTAATTTATGGGGTGTGCTTTTGCTTTTTATGGCTGTCTTTTCGGCACTTTTTTATATGGTCTATTTAAGAAAACTGGACAAAAAATATTCACCAGTTACCATTGTTGCCTATCAAAACTTTCTCGGTGTGATTTATTTTCTTCCCTTGTTTCTTTTTTTTGATTACCGCGACATCGTTCTGACGATTCCTGAATCCAAAATATTATTGGCTCTGTTGATGCTGGGAGTATTCTCGTCATCACTGGCCTATGTGCTGTATGTTTATGTAGTAAAACATATTGGAATTATAAAATCGAGCCTCTATACCAATCTTATTCCTGTTTTTACAATTCTTTTTTCAATTTTGCTTTTGAATGAAGAGATTAATAACAGACGTATGATAGGAATGGTCGTAGTAATCTTCGGTTTGATTTTATCGGAATACGGAAAAGAGGAAAACAGTGCATTTGTTAATAAAAGTGATGAAGAAGCAGGTTGAATTAACCGTTCATAAAAATTATATTGATTGAATTTTGAATGATGAAGAAAAAAATTCTTGTTTTGGGTGCCGGATTGGTCGGAGGCCCCATTGCCCTCGATTTAGCCGCAGATGAAATATTTGAGGTTACAGTTGCCGATTTAAATAAAAACCGCCTGGCTCTGCTTTCGGATAAAGGGATGGATACATTACAACTGGATGCTGCCGATGCTCAGGGTTTATCGGATGTACTTAAAGATTATCGGATAGTTGTTAATGCTACCCCCGGATTTATCGGGTTCAGGGTCTTGAGAAATTGTATCGAAGCCGGAAAAGATGTAATTGATATTGCCTTTTATCCCGAGAATCCATTTGATTTGAACGAACCGGCAACCGAAAAAGGCGTAAAGGTTATTTGCGATATGGGAGTTGCACCCGGAATGAGCAATCTGCTAACCGGTTATGCAGCTTCAAAACTTTCAAAAACGGATACGGTTAAGATATATGTGGGCGGACTTCCTAAAATCCGTCAGCTTCCGTGGGAATACAAAGCGGTTTTTTCGCCTGCAGATGTCATTGAGGAATATACGCGTCCGGCACGAGTGGTGGAGAATGGACATATTGTTGTTAAAGAACCGCTGACTGAAATCGAATTGCTTGACTTTGAGCGTCCCGGAACCCTGGAAGCCTTTAACAGCGACGGACTGCGTTCTCTTCTTTTTACCATCAAAGCCGAAAATATGGTGGAAAAAACATTGAGGTATCCCGGCTATACCGAAAAAATAAAACTGTTGGCACAAAACGGTTTTTTAAGCAATGAAAAACTTGATGTTAACGGTATCCCGATTGCCCCGATTGACCTTACGGCAAAGCTTCTTTTCGACCAATGGAAATTAAAGCCCGGAGAGGAAGATATTACCGTAATGCGTATTGAAGTTTCGGGAACGGATAACCATGGGCATAAAAAACAATACATTTACGACCTGTATGATGAGTATGATCTGTCGCAAGGTGTACACAGTATGGCACGAACAACAGGTTATTCCGCATCGATGGCGGTAAGAGCTTTGGCAGCAAACCTTATTAAACCTTCGGGAATCATAGTCCCCGAACAACTCGGAGAAGATGATGAAGTTGTCTCTTTTATTTTAAACGGCTTAAAACAGAGGGGAATAACTTATGAGGAAACCATAAACGAAATTTAAGATAACTGTTTTGTCAGACTTTAACAAAATTCGTTGTTATTCGGGATGTTGAATAACTTTCAAATCTTCATACGATTTTAAAAATATTTTAATCGACCCTACAATAACATCCGCCCGGATATAAACCGGATAACGATTTTTATCGTCCGATACATATACCTTTATCTCTTCGCTGCCTGAGAAGAAAGAACTCTCGGTCAGCAGGGCAACATACAATAATGCCGGAACTTCTGCCCCCCGGTTTTCCAACAGCGCTTTTCCTTTGTATATAATATTCTGGGTGAACATTTTTCCGTCAAGAATTACTGGAACGGAAATGGTATCGTTGGCCGACAGGGTGTCGGTATCGTAGGTTCTTAACGAATAAACGGCTGAAACTACATCATACACGGGATGACTAACCGAAACGGTTGTGTCGCGGTATGGTTTCCTGCTCTCTTCGGTGATAATTCGTATCTGTTTCTTACCGGGATAAAAAAAGTACCGGTTATGAATCATGTAGCCTCCTTCGAGGGTGTTCTTTTCGTAAAATAAGGGCTGCAAATCAAAGGTTCTTGCATACGATTGGTAATAGTCTCTGAGTTTAAACAGCCAATCCCATTTCTCCAGCGATTTTCCTGTTGCCGTAAAGTGATAAGTATTTTGCCCGTTATATTTTTCCAGTGTTGTTGTAAATCGTGCTTCGCCTGCTTTCAGCCAAATGGGCCCCCAGTTGTAATAAACAACCATGTTCATGATTTCGCCGTTATGAAAAGGGTAGGGCCTTTTTTTAATCTCTTTGGAACCGGTTGTTCCATAGCTGTGGAGCGAAAACATTAAAGTTAAAATAAAAAGAAGCACAAAATTTTGAAAAGCTAATCGCATCAATAACCCCGGTTTTTACAAAAAGTGTTGAAATGACAAAAGTACGGATTATCTCCAATAAAAAAAGCCTCCGTGGAATCCACGAAGGCTTATAAAAGTTCGGCGACGACCTACTTTCCCACCGTAATGGCAGTATCATCGGCGCTGGCAGGCTTAACTTCTCTGTTCGGAATGGGAAGAGGTGGAC
>JALVZH010000163.1 GCA_027022105.1 Bacteroidales bacterium
GATGTTAATTACTTTTCCTTTGAAAGAGGCAACGGGATACTTATCGCTCTCAACATAATTTTCGTTAAAATGCTCCTGCATAAGGGCTTTTTCAAACACAAAAGATTTCATAAGCACCTTAAAAACAAAACTCCCGGTTTTGGCATCCAAAGCGGCATTTACCTGATGGTTGTGTGCTTCTATGGTTTCCATAGGAGCTTTCGAATGAAAATAGATATGTCCTGTTTTTGTGAGGTATCGCTGCGAGAATGACGCCAGTGCCAAGCCCATCAGCAAACTAAAAATAATGCTTTTTTTCATGTTTTAATATTTTTATTTTTCAATTATCGAACAGTTTTCAAGGATTACATCGGTATCGTTAAATCCGGTGCAGTATCCCTTTACGGTTACAGGTTTTTTCAGATTTAAGGTTTTGGCCTGCTTATGATATTTGGGCAAAAGTGTACATCTTATTCCTTCGTCGCCAAACATCCCTTGGTTAAAAACAAATACAATAACCACCAGCGAATCGTCGGTTTCAACTTTTTGGGCAATTCCTTTAATTTGCAATACCTTTCCCGTGTAATCTTTTTTGTGCGTTGCAAAATAATTGTAGCAGGAAGAAGCGGTAAGTACAAAATCCGGTTTTGCCGCTTCGTAATCGCGGTGCGGTTTGTTGTACACAAAAAACCAAACGTAAGCTGCACCTAAAATCCCAACAAGAATGAGTATTCCTGTTATTTTTTTCCAGTTCATATGTTTAAAGTTTTAATTAATAAAGCCTTTAAGTCCGATTAATCATTAATGTTTTATATTCATTAAACTTGTTTAAAGTCTAATAAAACAGTTGTAATATAAAATATTGGAAACCAGAAAAGTGAATGTCTTTTTTTATAAACCCACCCCTACACCTCCCGACGTAAAGTCGGGACAAGCTCTCCAAGGAGGGGAATAATGGAATTCATTTTCTGGCTTCCAATATTTTATACTCATTTTCATCACGTTAACTTTAAACAACTTCATTACCATCATGTTATCGTTAAATAACTTTAGTTATCGGGAGTGCCGTTGGCAATCCATATTTCCAGTTTTTTTATTTCACAATCCGTTAACTTTCCACCCCCTTTGGGCATGGGGCTGTAACCCGCCTCGTGACGGATGGTTCCCATAAGCGAACCGTTACCGGCTGCTGCTGCTATTTCGCTGTAGTTGGAAAGTGATACATTTCCGGAGGGTGCCGAACCGCTGTGGCAGCCGGTGCAGGTACCGTTAATAACCGGCCATACATCGTTGGAAAAGGTTACATTGGTGGTATCGCAACTACCCTGCTGCGGATACAATTCCTGATAATTATCATAATAACAAGATGATACTGTAAAAGCGGTGAAAACCGAAATTAAAATTATTCTAATCATTTGGCATTCCGTTATTTATCCATATTTGAATGGTGTTAATTTTACAATCGGGCAATTTACCCGAGTTTTTGGGCATAGGTGAATAACCCGCCTCATGTCTGATTGAACCCATCAAAGAACCGTTATTGGCGGCGGCCACAACATCGCTGTAGTTTGCCAGATGCACACCGCCTCCTGCACCCGAACCGGTATGGCAGCCTGTACATCTTGTTGATATAATCGGCCAAACCGAACCGGAGAAGGTAACATTTGTGGTGTCGCAATCTTCGTCGCATCGGTTATTCAGTGCCCCCTGCAATATCCAGTTTTTAATAATGTTCTTTTGTTCGGTGGTAAAAGGAGGTGCGGGAGGCGGAGGCATTATATCATCATCGCGCATATCCCCGCCAAAGAGGACTTTATACAATTTACTTCCATTGGGATTTCCAGGTTTTACCCCCCCAGTATTCATTACCGAGGTATAATCGGTCAAAATAACACCCTCCTGATGCGAAGTCTGATTATGGCAACCGGTTGTAGCACAGTTGCCCAGCAACAGCGGCAACACATCATTTTCAAAATACGTGGTGTCGGGATCGCAGGGATGGCCTGTGCCGCCGCCGGGCGGTGGTGTTAGTGTGGTATCAGCAGCCCATATTGCTATTTTCCTTCTTTCGCAAAAACCCAACTGATTACCGCCTTTGGGCATGGGACTGTATCCCGGCTCGAAATTGATGGAGCCCGACAATGACCCGTTGTCAATGATAACGGCAAGGTTATCAAAATTTTGTAAATCTATGCCGCCGGAAGGATTATTTGCATTGTGGCATCCCAGGCAGTAGGTTTCAAATACCGGAAGCACATCTTTATTAAAGGTAACATTTGTAGTGTCACAAATGCTGTCGCCGGCACACCGGTTGTTCAGCGCCCCCTGTTCAATCCATGTATAAAGCATTTGAATCTGATCCTGCGACCATGGAGTGGCAGGCGATGGAGGCATCCTGTCATCTCCATTTTCCATTATTGCTTTATAGATTTTAGATTCTGCCGGATTATTTACATTGATTCCCGCTGTTTTCATCACAGAGTTGTAATCGGTCAACACCACCCCTTCTCTGCCGGTTTGTGCATCATGACAGCCGCTTGTGGCACAGGTGGAAACAAGCAGGGGCAAAATGTCGTTTTGAAAATAGACTGTATCCCCGTTGCATTCCGGGCTAATTGAAGGATTGTTGTTGAAAAATATGTCCGGCTCGTGTTTACATCCGTCGGTTAGAACAAGTAAACCGCTTAAAAACAACAGGATTATACTTGAAATTAAAGGTTCCCTGCGAAATATCATACGTCTGAATTATTAATTTTTTGTTAAAATTAACAAAACAGACGTGCATTTCGTATATTAATTACAACATTTAACAAATGATTAACAATTTTTCGAGACAATGTGGATTTTGTTCTGCTGTAGAAGTCATTAATAGCATTTAATGTGAAAATAAATTTCAAAATAATAATGGAAAATAATTGATAGAGAACAGTTTAACAACCGGTCATAGATTACAACATATCTTCCGGTCTTTCAGCAATCAACCCTTAAATCACTTTTACCAGAAAATAGTTCTTTTTGCCTTTTTGCACGAGGATGTACTTATCGTTAAGTAGGTCTTTCGTACCTATTTGGTAGTCCTCTTTTATCTTTTGTTTGTTAATGGCAACGGCGTTGTCTTTTATCATGCGGCGTGCTTCACCGTTCGATTTAAAAGCACCGGCTTTTGCCGAAAGAAAATCCAGCAGGCCGATACCGGCTTCCAGTTCCCGGCGCGAGACTTCTGATTGCGGTACACCTTTAAAAACATCGAGCAGGGTTCTCTCGTCTAATTTGCGAAGGGTTTCGGTGGTTCCTTTTCCAAAGAGTATTTGCGATGCTTCCACGGCAGCGTCGTAGGCTTCGCGCGAATGAACACGGATGGTCAGCTCTTCGGCCAGCGCTTTTTGCAGCAGGCGCATGTGAGGTGCTTCGCGGTGTTGTGCAATCATCTTTTCAATCTCTTCTCTGCTCAGCAACGTAAATATTTTAATGTACCGTTCGGCATCTTCGTCCGATACGTTCATCCAAAACTGGAAAAACTCGTAAGGGCTTGTTTTTTCGGGGTCGAGCCATACATTGCCCTTTTCGGTCTTTCCGAATTTCGTTCCGTCCGACTTGGTAATGAGCGGGCAGGTGAGGGCGTAGGCCTGGTTTTCGTGTCCCAGCTTGCGCCTGATAAGCTCGGTTCCGGTGGTGATGTTGCCCCACTGGTCGGCACCGCCCATTTGCAGTTTGCAGTTTTCGGTCTGATAGAGGTGAAGAAAATCGTATCCCTGAACCAACTGGTAGGAAAACTCGGTAAACGACATGCCGTTTTTGCTGTCGGCACCAATGCGTTTTTTTACCGAATCTTTAGCCATCATGTAGTTTACGGTGATGTGTTTGCCCACATCGCGAATGAAACCCAGAAATGTGAAATCTTTCATCCAGTCGTAGTTGTTCACCAGCAGGGCTCTGTTTTCGGCATCGCTTTCAAAATCAAGAAATTTGGCCAGTTGCTTTTTGATGCCCTCTTCGTTTTTTCTGAGTGTCTCTTCATCCAGCAGGTTGCGTTCCTGCGACTTTCCCGACGGGTCGCCAATCATTCCGGTGGCGCCGCCCACAAGAGCAATGGGACGGTGACCGGCCAGTTGCAGATGTTTCAACATCATCACACCCACCAAATGGCCGATGTGCAGCGAATCGGCAGTGGGGTCAATGCCCACATAGCCCGAGGTCATCTCTTTGTTCAATTGCTCTTCGGTACCCGGCATCACGTCATGAATCATTCCCCGCCAGCGCAGTTCCTCAACAAAATTCTTCATTGTCCTCTTTTTTATTTAAAATTTCCGGCAAAGATATGGAAATGAATGATAAGGTTTTTGTTTAAAGTTTTTATTTAATTTTACATAAAAAGCATTACCTGTTGGGGGCAAGCAGATCGGGGCACTATTTTTGGCACATTTATTCACGGATGAACTGGGGGGAGCCCTGGTATGCAGGTTTCAGGGAGAGCCAAACGCAATACAGGTTGGAAAATCAAAAATATTTTAAACGAAACCTAATGCCCGGCATCCTCGGATGGTTCAAAATGACATCTGCTACCACCGTTGAAGATATTGAATGGCTAATGGCCCGTTCGGCCGGATACGATGCCGGTTTTGCTTTTGTAACCGACCTGAAAACCCTGAAAGAAAACGGCAATACGAAAGAAATTTTCAGAATATTAAATACCTGGGAAACGGCAAGGCTCGCCAATATGTTTTCGGAAAACCAGAAAGAAAGAATGCGGGATATCGGTACGGAGTTTCGTTTGAAGTCAACAACTTCGGGAGGGCTGAATCTGATGCAGGTTTATTCTTACAAACTGAAACACGAGAAAAAAGCAAAACAGCCTGGAGAACCCCTGTTTTCCACATTAAATTCTGAGAACAATGGAGGTAAACAGCCGTTTAGTCTTATCGTTACTGCTGTTGATGCAGATATTTCGGACATAAAGATAAAGATTGACAATTATAAATCGATTTCGGTTCCGGTGGTTCTGAAAGATGGTAATACATTAAAAATTACTGAATCAGGAAAAGTAAACATCTTTGATAATAACTGGCATTTGGTTTCCCCTGTTTCCCTGAAAGGCATCCCCTTAAAAGTTTCGGAAGGCCGACATGTTCTGACATTTGATTGTTCTTTTGCAAATACTAAGGAGAAACCGCTGGCCAAAATTGAATTGATTGTGCAAGGCAAGAGTGAAGAAATAAATATTAATCCCTGAATGATGTCGGTACCGTATGTTGAACCGGAATCACATTCTTGTGCTTCTTTACTAATCACAAATATAACCGCCGTTTTAACATTTTCACTACCTTAGCGCCGGCGACGGATTATTATCCATTTATAAAATGAACGAAACCGGAAAAACCAGCTTTTACCGAAATGCAGGAATAAGGAAACATTTGGATGCATTCAGCCTGATAAACATGCCTTTCCTTGTGTACGACCCCGTAACCGGATATTTTACAATACCCGACCCTTCCGGTTATTGGGATGAAGTTTGTGATATCGGAGGGGCTTCGGATGCTTTTAATACTGAAGTTGTATTTGTAGTTTCACAAGTTTCTGAAGGCTCTAATGATGTTGCTTTTTTTATTACTATGGTAGTACCTTACGCGGATATTATAGCCAATGGACTTGTAGGTAAAAAAGTGAAAGCATTAGGACTAAAAGGCGGTGTACCCGGGAGAGATATATCAGCCGAGCTTCTGCCGGGAGGAAATATGACTTCAAACAGCACAGGTTCATCGGGGAGTCAAGGTGTGGATATCAATGACTTTACTCAGGGTTTGGCCTATCAAACTACATTTAACGGTGATTATACTTCTTCCGTAAACTTCAATAACGACCTAAACAAAACCGGTAACAGTACTTCTGAAAATTTGGATAAATTTAACGGTTTAAATGCAAATAAGGCAATGAGTTTAGCGAAAGAGGGGACTAATGGTAATTTGGTAAAAACAGTAAGTACAACAAGTACTGCTACTGGAATTGCTGTTTCAGCTAGACAAAGACTCTTGCAAAATAATATGGTGGGGACAAATGCCACTTATTCAATAGCTTATAATAAATTTCTTCTTAATAATGTATCAAACAGTTTTAAATATGCACCATATGTTAGTTTGGGTGTAACTATTTATACAGGGTATTATCTTTCTAAAACAATTAATGCAGCAACAAATCTTCCCTATCAGTCATGGGCCGAATCAGGAATGGATATTGGAGCAAACATAGGAATTAAATATTTAGGGACTCAATATGGTGGTTGGGTTGGAGCGGGTACCGCTACCTTATATGTTATTGACAAAGCGGCTTTTAATGCATATATGAATTCTGTCAAGAAATACCCTGATTGGGTTTTACCTTCTTTAGTTCACTCTTTTATACATTAAGAAATTTAATTATTATGGAATATTTATATTACCGGCTTTGGCAATTACTAATAGGAAAATCGGAAGAGGATATGCCTCCTTTTGGCGCTATGATGATTTTTTGGATGATAGAAGGAGCAAATTTTGCAACAATTGACACTTTATTACATCATTTCTTTAATATTGGTTATACACCAAAAGATAAAAATGGAGTAATATTATATTCTCTTATCCCAGCTTTCATCATATTAATATTCAATATTTATTTCTTTTTTAGGAGAAGAAATAAGATAAAACTAAAATATGAAAATGAAAGTAAGTTAAAAATGAAAATCGGGAATATTCTTTTATTTACATATGGTATATTATCAATAGTATTACTTATTATAGTTGGTACTGCCTATCCTGTAAGCTAAGAATACCTTTCTTTCTGTAAGTTGCAGTTACAACCGTTAATATAGCTATCAACCTGCCGGGTTGCAAACCCGCAGTCAGCCTTCAACCCGACAGGTTTCCTTGTGCCAATTCCAATCCGCTTTAAGTGGCGTCGGAATCTCATACCCGTACTTCTTTTCCAAATAAGTATAAAGTACAACCGGGGAATGCAATACAAAAAGCTTTTCTTTTTTTGGTGTATTCTCAAAATATCGTATGATAAAAAATCGTGTATCTTTGACCCGTATAATCGAAAACGATGCCAAGGGGTAGAAAACGTGATTTAATTATTAAAGGCTTTTCGAAGCTCTTGAAAGAAGACAAGCTCAGGATAGTGGCTGAACTGATGGACAATCAGGTGGAGACTATCGAGCTGTTGAAAAGTTTTTGGCATTCCGACGTAAGCAAGCAGAAAATTTTCGACGAATTCAGCGAAAATACCATTTCCAACTTCTATATCCCTTACGGAGTTGCCCCCAATGTAATGATTAACGGACGTACTTATCTGGTTCCTATGGTTATTGAGGAGAGCAGTGTGGTGGCGGCGGCCTCGTCGGCAGCCCGGTTCTGGTCGGAGCACGGAGGCTTTCATTCGGAGGTGATTGACATAAAAAAAGTAGGTCAGGTACACTTTTTATGGAAAGGAGATGTGGGAAAGTTGAAACTCAAATTCCCCGAATTAAAAAAACGAATGCGCAAAGCTACCGCCCGCATCACCGAAAATATGGAGAAAAGGGGAGGGGGTATTCTCGATTTTGAACTGCTGGATTTCAGGGATAAACTGGACGATTATTTTCAAATAAGGGTAACCTTTGATACGGTGGATTCCATGGGAGCCAATTTCATCAATTCCTGTTTGGAAGAGTTTGCCGAAGAACTGAAACGGTTTCTTGCCGGGGATGAAGCGTTTAAAGGCAAAGAAAAAGAGGTGACCGTGATAATGTCCATACTTTCCAATTATACCCCGCAATGCTTGGTAAAAACCTGGGTTGAGTGCGATTTCAGCGAGTTGGAAAATCTGGACGAAGACCTTACGGGGGAACAGTTTGCTTTTAAGTTTCATCAGGCGGTACAAATAGCCGAAATAGACACCTATCGCGCCACCACACACAACAAAGGTATTTTTAACGGTATTGATGCGGTGGCCATAGCCACGGGAAACGATTTCAGGGCCATCGAAGCGGCCGGGCACACCTATGCATCGAAAGACGGGCAATACAAGAGCCTTTCGCATGTGGAGCTTTCCGGCAACAGGTTTAAATTTTGGATTGAAATTCCGCTGGCCATGGGAACCGTTGGCGGACTTACTTCACTGCACCCGCTGGCAAAACACTCGCTGGAGATGCTCGGCAAACCCGATTCCAAAGAGCTGATGATGATTGCCTCGGCACTGGGACTGGCCAACAACTTTGCGGCAGTACGCTCGCTGGTTACAAAAGGCATTCAGAAAGGTCATATGAAAATGCACCTTTTTAACATTCTGAACCATTTTAAAGCTACGGACGAAGAGAAAAAGCAGGCGCAGCGGTTTTTTGCCGATAAAAAGGTGTCTTTTGTAAGTGTTAAAGATTTTCTGGAAAAAATTCGTAATAAATAATGGATCCCGCAGGCAGATGGTTTTCCCGGGGTAAATTGCTCATTACAGGTGAATATCTGGTAATGGAAGGAGCAAAAGCTTTTGCCGTTCCTTTAATAAAAGGGCAATCCCTCGAAGTGTATCACTCAGCGGAGGAAGGTGTGCTTCACTGGGAAGCATATACGGATAGCGGGTCGTGGTTTTCCGCCCGGTTTTCACTGCCCGGTTTCCAAATCATTAACACGGATGATGAAGCAAAAGCCCTTTTTCTGAAAAAGCTTTTCGGTGCCATTCGTGAGCAAAACAAAGATTTTTTAAAAGATAAAAAAGGTTACCGTGTTATTACAAAACTCGATTTTAATCCCGAATTCGGATTCGGCAGCAGTTCAACACTGATTAATAATCTGGCATCATGGGCAAAAGTTGATCCTTTTGCATTGCAGTTTCGTACTTTGGGCGGTTCGGGATATGATATTGCCTGTGCTGCCGCAAATGGCCCTGGAATATACCGGTTGGCAGATAAAAAACCTTTGTGGCAAAGTGTGCCGTTTAATCCTGTATTTACTGACCGTCTTTATTTTGTTTATCTCGGAAACAAACAAAATTCCTACAATGAGGTGCGGCGTTTTAAATCGCGGGTTTCTTTTAATTGGCAACACATTGAAGAAATATCAAAAATAACGGAACAGTTGGTTGCAACAGCCGATTTTACCGGCTTTAAAAACTTGTTGGAATTACACGAACAAATCATGTCGTCGGTTCTCAAAAAAGAGACAGTGAAAAAAACCCGTTTTAATCATTTGGATGTAACTGTAAAATCGTTGGGAGCCTGGGGAGGTGATTTTGCATTGATTGCCACCGGAATAGAAAAAAAATATTTATTAAAAAGATTGAATCAGATGGGATATTTCCATATATTTGCATGGCAGAATCTGGTAAAATACCCTTAACCCTGATTATCTCATGATTTTTAAACGTTTCGTTGTTGTCTTTTTTGTGCTGTTTGTTGCCGTTAACCTGAAAACAGCAGTGGCAAAGCCTTATGCATACAACGATTCGCTGTGCAACATTGCCTATCGTCAGATTTTTTCTCTCAAATTCGATTCAGCAAAATCGGTTATTGCGCTTGAACGCAGATTATCCCCGGAAAATGTATATGTGGAGTATCTGGAGAATATGATGGATGCCCTTTCTGTTTTTATCAGCGAAGATGAAGCGTTGCTTGACAGCCTTGAGGAAAACATAAGCGGAAGAGTTGACAAAATAGAGAAACTGCCTGACAGCAATCCGTACAAAAAAATGATGCTCGCCAATATAAACCTGCAGTGGGCGCTTGCACGAACAAAATTTGAACAGTTTTTTACTGCGGCACTGGAAATAAACCGTGCCTATCGCTATATCTCGGAAAATGTAAAAGAATTTCCCGGTTTTGTGCCCAATCTGAATACCATGGGCGTTTTGCACATAATGGTGGGGCTGGTACCCGATCAATACGGCTGGATTTTGTCCATACTGTCTATGGAAGGAACAATAGAGCAGGGCAGAAACGAAATTTACAAAGCGATGAATATCGGTTTCAGCCAAAAAGAGTGGGCCTATCTGAAACCCGAATCGCTTTTTTACATCGGATACATCGAGATGAACCTTTCCTCAAATCT
>JALVZH010000164.1 GCA_027022105.1 Bacteroidales bacterium
GTATGGTGCCTTCTATCGATTCCATTCATTCTTCTTTTGGTGACAAAAATATGGTTTTCTTTCCTGTTATCTTATTTTGACAATAATGTACCAATGAAAGTTGGCTAAATTGTTTAACGGAAAAATTAACTCAAAGTTTCAGCAAAAGGATTTTAATAGCAGAGATTTTATGAAATAAAAAAGTAAAAAAGATTGAAATTTGTACTTGTAATCCAAATTTTGGCGTAAATTTGCGACTGGCATTCCAAATATTACGTGTAAATATGAAGTCAAGGTTTTTAAAGCAGAAATTGATTGATAAAAGCAGTAACCCCGTATCGAGGATTATTGTTTTAACCGGAGCGCGTCAAACGGGAAAAACAACTTTGGCAAAGTTTTGTTTTCCGTCGTACGAATATCTGTCGATTGAAGACCCTGTTTTGCGGGTACAATACAAACAACTTGCTGCAAATCAATGGGAATCGGTTTACCCTAAGGCCATCCTTGATGAGGTACAAAAAGAGCCTGTGCTTATAGAAAGTATAAAAGCGACCTATGACCAATATGAAAATGTAAGGTATATCTTATTGGGATCGAGCCAGATAATGCTTTTAAAAAAGGTAAAAGAAAGTTTGGCGGGAAGGTGTATTATAGAAGAGGTATTGCCGCTGACAATACCCGAGATATTATCGGAATCGTGGGAAGATGGCCCTGAAAAATCAATATTTCAACAATCGTTGGCGAGTAAAACCCTGTCCGGTTTTTTACCTTCATTTACTTTGTATCCGGATTTTGCCAAACGGCAAAAGGCTTTTGAATATTATTTGGAAAACGGCGGATATCCTGCTCTTGTACACCCGGAGCTAAACGAAGATGAGCGTTTCGAATGGTTAAAAACTTATGTACGTACCTATCTTGAACGTGATATAAGGGATTTGGCTGATTTTAAAAATCTGGAACCTTTTGTGAAGATTCAACAAATAACAGCGCTGCTTACCGGTCAGACGCTTAATTATTCCCAGCTGGGAAATGAAGCTTCGGTAAGTCCCAAAACGGCTCAAAAATATTTACAATATCTCGAACTGAGTTATCAGACTGTAACAATACAACCCTGGCACAGGAACAAACTGAAAAGACTGGTAAAATCGCCGAAGTTGCATTATCTTGACCCCGGTGTTCAGCGGGCTGTTCTCAATAAAAGAGGGATATTTGCAGGAAACGAATTTGAAAGTGCCGTTGTAGCCGAAATTTACAAACAGGCCAAAGTTGTTGATGTAAACGGTTCATTCTGTCATTTAAGAACCCACGACGGAATGGAGGTTGATTTATTACTGGAAATGGAAGACGGGTTTATTGCTTTTGAAATTAAAATGACGAACCATGTTACCAAAAAAGATGCACGTCACCTGTTACATCTGGAAACTATTTTAAATAAACCGGTCATCTATTCGGTTGTACTTAGCAATGATAATGAGGTAAAACGGATAGAAAAAAACATATGGGCATTGCCCGCCGCTCTTTTTCTCACCTGAATAAAAAACCATGCTTCATTGCTTTCCTGTTCGTTTTTATTTACTACTTTTGAGGCAATTCTTAATAATTGACGGACAATTAAAAAACATAAACTATGTACGGAAAATTTAAAGATCATCTGATTAAAGAAATCAAAGAGATTCGCGATGCCGGTCTTTACAAGGAGGAACGCATTATTGTCAGTCCGCAGGGGGCTGAAATAGAGTTGGATACCGGACAAAAAGTATTGAACTTTTGTGCCAATAACTACCTCGGACTGTCCAACCATCCCGAGTTGATAAAGGCTGCCAAAGAGGGGCTCGATACCCACGGTTACGGTATGTCGTCGGTGCGTTTTATTTGCGGAACAACCGATTTGCACAAAGAGTTGGAACGCAAGATTGCAGAATTCTTCCATACCGAAGACACCATTCTTTATGCTGCCGCTTTCGATGCCAACGGCGGTGTATTCGAACCGCTGTTTACCGCCGAGGACGCCATTATAAGCGACAGCCTGAACCACGCATCCATTATTGACGGTGTGCGGCTGTGCAAAGCCAAACGCTACCGCTATCCCAATGCCGATATGGCTGCTTTGGAAGAAGAACTGAAAAAAGCCCAAAACGACAGGTTCCGCATTATTGTTACCGACGGGGTTTTCTCAATGGACGGTAATGTGGCGCCGGTGGACAAAATGGTGGAACTTGCCGAAAAATACGACGCACTGGTTATGGTTGACGAAAGCCACTCGGCAGGCGTTGTAGGTAATACCGGAAGAGGCGTCAGCGAACATTTCGATATCTTCGGAAGAATAGATCTGATAACCGGAACCCTCGGTAAATCTTTCGGCGGTGCCATAGGCGGGTTTACCACCGGACGAAAAGAGATTATCGAAATGCTGCGTCAGCGTTCACGTCCCTATCTGTTTTCCAACTCTCTGCCGCCAATGGTGGTAAACGCCGGAATCCGCATGATGGAGATGATGAGCGAAACCAATGAATTGCAGGACAAACTGCACAAAAACACCGACTATTTCATGGAAAAAATGAAGGCTGCCGGTTTCGATATAAAACCCACCCAGTCGGCTATTTGTGCTGTAATGTTGTATGATGCCAAGCTGTCGCAGGAGATGGCCGCAAAACTGCTTGACGAAGGTATTTATGTTATTGGTTTCTACTATCCTGTTGTTCCCAAAGAGCAGGCACGCATCAGGGTACAGCTTTCGGCTGCCCACGAACAGGAGCATCTCGACAAAGCCATTGCAGCTTTTACCAAAGTAGGAAAAGAATTGGGGGTAATTAGATAATTATCAAATCCGTTTTTGAAAAATACACCGGTGTTTCAAAAGTAATTTTATATGGTTCCCGTGCCAAAGGCAATTTCAGAAACGGTTCCGATATTGATTTGACAATGACAGGAGAAAACTTGGATTTTGATACCCTCTTGAGAATATCAACCGAGCTTGACGATTTGTTGCTTCCGTACAACATCGATTTATCCCTCTTCAACCTGATTGATAACAAAGGTTTGAAAGAACATATCAACAGAGCAGGTGTTGTTTTTTACGAGAGAGATAAATAAA
>JALVZH010000165.1:0-535 GCA_027022105.1 Bacteroidales bacterium
CTAACGTTATTCCGTGAATTATCTTTAATATTTACAATTAATTAAGGCATGCACTATGAGCCGATGTTATGCACCAGTTTCGATTGTTTCTTTATGCTAATTCTATATTTTCATGCAAGGGTTCAATGTTGAATTTTATTTTCACGTTTAAAGCCCGGAAAACTTTTAAAATTGTTTCAAACCTTGCGTTTGTCACGCTGTTTTCAATTTTGGAAATCTGTGCTTTTTTAACACCGACAAGTTTTCCCAGTTCTTCTTGGGTTAGGTTCTTTTCTTTTCTGGCTTGTTTTATTGCTTCGCCAAGAAGTTCCAATTTGAGTTCTTGTTCAAACCTGTCTCTTTTTGGTGTTCCTTTTTTCCCAATATATTTGTCGGTTACTTCGTCTAATGAATACGTTTTCATGGCAATCTGTTTTTTATGGTTTTTCAAAATATTTTTTCATTAATTCTTTCGCTTTCAATATTTCTTTTGTCGGTGTTTTCTGTGTCTTTTTAATTATTCCGTGAGTTGCTACTACCAATGTCTTTGTTCTTT
>JALVZH010000165.1:545-9963 GCA_027022105.1 Bacteroidales bacterium
GTATTGTGTCCTGAATTCCCATATTTCATCCATTAATTTTTTAAATAATTTCGGGTCATTTGATTTTCGGGCTTTATGAATGTTGAAAATGATTTTGTCACGTGCTTTTTCTTCAATATTTTCAAAGAACTCAATGACATCCTGCAAAAATTCAACCTCAAATTTATTTTCCATTAACAATAAAATTCAATTCTCAACAAAGATACATGTTTCTTTATTAGGAAACATGGTTTTTGAAAAAATTATTTTCAACTTTTTTGGAATTAACTTTCTTTAACTGGTACATAACTTCCATATATTCTTACCAAAAATTCCTATGTTTTCTTTGATCCGTGTTAAAAGTAACTTTATTCCGATAATTTATCGGAGAATAATCACCTTTTGTTTTATTGAACGTATTTACAAAATTAGCAAAAAAGGGAAAGCCCTGCTTTAACCGGTGGGACTTTAAACCGGAAAAGAAACAAGGAGAGGAGATTGCCTTTCCAGCTTTGGTGCATCTGAATTGGGACGGGAGAGAGGAATGAGTCGGCTACCCATCTAAAGGATTAGGTAACGGAATACAAAATAATCATCGCGAGTAACATCGGAGATTCATCGCCATTCCTGCCCGCATGCCTTTTGTTTGGATAGCTCTGAATTGTAAGGATTGAGATAGGGGTTACGAAAAAAATAATAGTAAAACCCAAAAAAGCATTTGAAACCGTAATCACACACCCCCTGCCAACTCAGCGAAATCATTTGGTATGACAAAGATGATTTTCTTCCGCACTTTAGTGCGGTTTAACAAGATGAAAAACCAACGGCTTTAGCCATTAATGCCTGTCGCCAAATAGTGTAAAGTATTTTTGAATTTATTGTTTATTTTTTTTACCGAGAAGAAACGAACCAAAGAAAGCGACCCAAAACGCTTACCCGCAAAAAGATTCGGATGGCTCTGAATGATGGGGATGGAGATAAAGGTTACGAAAAATCAATTATCAAAAACTCAGGAAAGCATAAAATCCTCCAACCCCAACTCCCGCCAACCCGGAAGAATCGTGTGGGATAAAAAATAAATGTTAACATTCTTTCCGGTTTATTAAACTCTGTTAACATTTTACTAAGTTTCAACACAATACATTTGACAACATTAATTTTTTTTATAAACCTATAAATTCACACCTATGAAAAAGAGTACCTTTCTGTTAGCTGTTTCTTTCCTTGTTTTGACTTCGTCGAACCTGTGGGCACAGAATCATTCCGAAGCGGGAGAAGCAAATTTGCAACAGGGCAAAAGCCATGTTTTTATTAACGATTTAAGTTTGGGATTCGGTAACGGACGTACCATTGGGACTTTCGGCCTGGGCTACGGAATATTCGTTGCCGATTATCATCAGCTTCGTCTCAATATGTCAATGATGTCATATGGCTCCGAATACCGGAATTACGGAATGCTGTTTTCTTACCGCTATTATTTTAAAAAACAATGGCACATTAATCCCTATGTTGAGATTGGCGGCGGAATCGGGAACCTGTACAATAGTACATCGTCGGGTTTTACAGGTATTTTCGGTTACGGAAAACTTGAAGGCGGTATCAGTATTCAGGTTAAACGTTTCGGCTTCGATTTGGGTATAAAGGGTGAGTATAACAAACTAAAAGAGAATGAGTTTACCATAATGCCCGCGGGGGGAGTTTCGTTCAGGTTTTAGAGGGATTTCCCGGTCAGAAATTTTCGTGCCGGTATTACGGGTATGCCTTTAAAAGTATTCATTGATTCATCTTCCAGGGTTATTACCATCTTCGGATAATTGTCATCTATTTTTAGAAGGTTCCCAAATTCCCGGTCAATTATTTTTTCGGAGTTAAGTTGTAATGCTACCTGAACATAAACTGTTTCATTGTTTTTTGTTGCCACAAAATCTATTTCCCGGGTTTCAAGCCAGCCGGTAGTCACTTTAAAACCTTTGAATAATAGCTGGTTGTATATTATATTTTCAAGTATTTTTGCATCATCGCCCGGATGATAGCCGACAATGGCATTACGTAAGCCGGTATTTTCAAAATAGTATTTTTCACCGGTTTCAAAAAACCTTTTTCCTTTTAAGTCGAATCTTTTGACTTTGTGTATCAAAAATGCATTAGCAAGATAATCAGTGTACGTTAATATTTGATTATGGGAAAGGTTAATTTGTTGTGATTTGAGAAAGTCACTTATTTTTTTTGCAGAGAAGAGGCTGCCGGTATTGTCTGCCAGAAATAGTATTAAACGTTCAAGAAAATTTATGTTTCTTAATTTATAACGTGCTATAACATCGCGAAAAACTATGGTGGAGTAAATATTTTTGAGGTACTCAAATACCACCTCGTCATTAAGTTTCATGTTGATAAGATAGGGTAATCCGCCGTATTTAAAATATTTATGAAGATTATTTTTTGAATCGGACAGTTTATGAAATTTCAGAAACTCCATGTACGAAAGACTGTAAACATTAATTTCTATGGTGCGCCCCGCAAGATATGTTGCAAGTTCTCCGGATAATAATTTGGCGTTACTTCCCGTAATATAAATATCATTGTTTTCGTTAAGAAGAAGTGATCGGATGGTTTTTTCAAAATCTTTGATTTCCTGTATTTCATCTATAAAAATGTAGTTCTTTTTATTTGTGCAAGAATGTGAAAGTATATATTCGTTAAGGTGTACAGCAGTTTTAATTTTATCAAATGCAAGATCCTCTTTATTAATGTAAATGATGTTCGCATCCCGATTTTTGCGGAGTATTAAAACAATGATTTGATAGAGCATAAAACTTTTACCAACCCGGCGCTGACCGGTAAACACTTTAGCTAACGGTTTTTCCATAAAAGGTTTAACCCGCGAAATATATTCGTTACGTTCTATTATATTTGACGGTAGTCGTAATTGTTTTGTCATGATTACAAATTTTTGCAAAAATACAAAATATTGTAATTATATTTACAATTAATATCAAAAATTATAAAATTTGAATGTATAATTACAATATTTTAAAATTGAAAAACTTTTTCAACCGGCCGGGGTTTAACACACCGAAAGTGCACTTCCCCGGCCGATTGGTTTTTTTTATCCTATCAAAACGTTATTTCGATTCCAGTTTGTTCAACCGTTGTTCTATCTCCTGTAATCTATTCAACAGCATGTTGGTTTCTTTCTCAAGCCTTGAAATGGTTTGCTGCTGCTCTTGTATTGCTTCGGTTAACACCGGAATCAATCCGATATAGTTAATGGCTTTGTATGATTCGAATTCCGTGGTTTTCCCTTGGTTTTTAGGATGATAAACCGTGCTTACCAGTTCGGGGAAAACCTTTTCCAAATCCTGCGCAACAAACCCGATTTGTTTTCCTTTATCCAGGTTCATTGATTTGAATTCGGATGTTCTGTAATAATAAGTTGCCGGTTTTAACAACGAAATCTTTTCCAGCGCATTATTCAGCGGTTGTATGTTCTTTTTTAATTTTTCGTCGGACGACTGCGACCATGTTCCGGTATAAACCCCGTTACCGCTGCAATAAAGTGCATAACTTCCCGATACCGCGGCGGCATCTCCAAAAACCCCGTAACGGTGGTCGGCACTTCCGCTGGCATATCCGTAAATTCCGTAGCGCGTTCCCGCCGTCCCTTCACAATTGGCATAAATTCCATAGGATGTTAGTGATGACGATCCGGAATTGGAGATGGCTTTTAACCCTATGTAATTACCTTTAAAATGTCCTCCTATACCATAATTGGCATTGTCATCCGGGGTAGCATCGCCATATACTGCCGTTGCATCATAGGTTCCCGGTGAGGTATATTCAACCTTGAGCACTTTGGTGTCGTTACTTCCGTAATATGAAGTAAAGTAACCTGCGTAAAGTCCGTCGTGGAAGACCCTGAGCTTGCTGTCGGTACCGGCATTGGTACCAATCCCCAAACGCCCGTTTATGGTAACAAGGTCATTGTCAAACTCACCGTAAATCAAAGGTGAGGATGAATTTGAATTTTCAATATAGAGTTTGTTGTTTCCGGTTTCGTTATATCCGGCCTGATAGCCAATCAGTACGCATCCCGATTTGTTGTGTGATGAGGTTCCTTTGCCTGCTTGATATCCTATTATTGTGTTGAAATTTCCGGTTTGGTTGTTGCCGTTTGCTTCAACTCCGATTCCCACATTGCAGTAGCCCGATGTATTTTGAAATAAAGCCTCTTCACCCAGCCCGGTATTGCCTTCGCCGGTTGTATTGTTGTATAATGCGTCATAACCCACAGCAGTGTTTTTATTGTCGCTACCGTCGTCAACCCTGCCTGCATCGGTACCGAGGAATACCGATTTTCCTCCCGTTTTACCGTCCGAAAGGCCGTTTATTTCGGTGGCTCCCGTATCGTTGCTCCAGCTTAATACTCCGTTGCCATTCGTTTTCAATACCTGATTGGCGCTGCCGTCGGCAACAGGGAAACTGTACCGGTCCTTTATATTAAACGTTCCAAAAACCTTGAGTGTATCGTTGGCGAAATCGCCGTATATCAACGGTGACGAAGAATTGGAATTCTCAATATACAATTTGTTGCTTCCGGTTTCGTTGTATCCGGCCTGGTATCCGATAAAAATATTGGATGACCCGGTGTTGTTTGAATATCCTGCCTGATAACCCAGTGCCGTGTTGTTGGAACCCATATTATTTCTGAGAACTTTGGAACCTATGCCGGTATTGTTGTTTCCCGAACCGTCGAATAAAGCCGAATCGCCAATGCCCACATTATAATTTTTTGAGCTTATCCCGTATAAAGCTCCTTTGCCGATACCTACATTGCCAATACCGGCACCCACATTTCTGAGCGACAAGCTGCCTACCGCCGTATTTCCCTCTCCCGTTGAAATTCCCAGAGCAGCATCTTTCCCGATGGCAACATTCTCGTTGGGTGCACTGCCGCCCATCAGGGCATTGGAACCAATGGCTATATTGTAATCGCCCGTGGTATTATAAAACATGGCGGAATAACCCATTGCTATATTGCTTTCTCCCCTGGTATTTTTCTCCATTACCCTGTATCCCACAGCAGTATTGTTGTTGCCTGAAGTGTTTTTATATAAACTTTTATAGCCTACCGCAACATTTTTTTCCCCATCAAAATTTGTTTTCATCGCCTGATAACCGACGGCAGTATTACATATTCCTGCATTGTTTGTAAAAAGCGAGGAAGACCCTACTGCCGTATTGTAATAACCAGATGTGGTATTATACATTGAGGAATCTCCTATGGCGGTATTGTGGAAACCGTTTACATTGTTTTTCAGAGAATTAAAACCGACAGCGGTGTTGTCATTTCCGGATGTATTGTACAGCATGGCTTTTGACCCGACAGCAACATTACGGTCACCGTAATTATTCATCAAAGCCGAGTCGCCAATGGCAACCAGGTATGAATTATTGCTGTTTTTAAACAACGCCTCTTTTCCAATGGCAACATTTCCTTTGCCGGAAGTGTTCCAGAAAAGCGCTTTATAGCCGCCGGCAAAGTTTGCCTCTCCGGTGGTATTTTTATTCAGGGCTTTATATCCTAAAGCTACATTGTAGTCCGCCGAGTCGCTATAAAGGGCATACGATCCTACGGCAACATTTTTCGATGCCGTGGGTGAGTTGCTCAAGGCATAACTGCCGAGAGCCACATTCTCCGAACCTGTGGTGTTTGTAGAAAACGAAACTGCACCGACGGCAACATTATAATCGCCGCTCGTATTTTCTTTCCCTGCCAGCTGTCCGACAAAAACATTGTAGTTGTCGGATAAATTGTCGTGCTCGCCGGCCAGGTTTCCGATGAAAACAGACGAACCGGTATTTTCGATATTCAGCCTTCCGTTTTTCATTTGGAAATATTCAATTCCCGCCTGGCTAAAGCTAATCATGTCGTTATCAGCAGTCTTCTCTACCTCAACTTTTGTATCCTCATCGGCATCGGCAAGGGTACTGTTGTTGTTGGAAGCTTTAATCTCCATCCATCCTGATACCCCGGCATCGTAAAACCAAAAACTTTTTGTTGATGTATCGAAAACGAGAAGTCCCGTAGCAGGTGAAGAGATGGCGGTGCGCTGGCTTGTGGTCATACGCGGGACGAGCATTCCTTTTGAGGTGGAACTCACGTCGAGCATGGCCGATGCGTCGGCTGCGTTTCCGCTGTTGTTAACGGCTACCTGCGAAAAAACGGTTTGTGCAAGGAAAACCGTTACCAGTAAAATAAAAATCCTTTTCATAGTGCTTAATTTTGGTGATTTGTAATTTTTCGATAATTTTGTTCAAGATTAAGTTTCGTGAATAAAAAATTACAAATCAGAAAATGAATATCTTTTAAAATAAACCCACCCCTTCCCCTCCAAGGAGGGGAATAGCGGAATTCATTTTCTGATTTGTAATTTTTCTTCATTGTATTTCCGGTTTAATTCAGTCCGGAACCGGAATAATTTTCCGGCTCCGGGCAAATCAAAACTCCTGCCTTTTGATTAAAATTCTCACTACAAAAATGGATTGGTATAACTAAAAATACAAGAGGGATTTACCCGTTTTGTACCGGGAAAAAATTTGTATTTTTTTTACGTAAAATTCGTAGATATAAGAAGTTTTTATTCCGAATCAATTTTTTAAAGTACCTAAGAATAATGTAAAACCCATAAAAACCGCAGCCCCGCTCACTTAGCAGGGCTGCTATAAATTAAATACAATTTAAACTGTTGACCGGTAACTACTCCAATGCCGTAATCAAATATCCGCTGAATTCCGAATTGACGATTTCAAAATCATCAAGAGCCGTGCTTAAAATCCATGCTTGTTCGCCACTATTTAATTCAATAATTGCCGACATACTATATGAATTTGTTTTTGAAGTTTCATGATAAGATGACATATAGGGGTCAGCAGTTGAGCCATCAGAAGTTGTGAGGTAGCACGGTTCAAAATGATCAAGACCTCCTCCCATATTTTGCCCGGAACCATGCTCAATATTCCATGAAAAAAAGTATATTCCCTTAACCGGTGCAGTAAATTTGTCAGTACTCAAATCAAAGTTATTTCCATTGTCAAAGTTTTCAGTATCAAAATCTACAGTTACCTCTGCAAAAGATCCGGTACTAACAACTGTAGTATCTCCTGTAACGAAGAAATAAGGCAGTTTGGGTTTATAAACATAGCCGTCGGTAGAAATTTTTATTGCTTCGGTATTGCTGTTCATGGTTCCCTGTGTACCGTATTGTATGCTGAGTTTTGTATTGTCGTTTAATCCTACTTTCCAGGTATTCCCCAATCCCGTATCATCGTTTTGAATTTCCATATAACTCTCACCTCCTTGTCCGTTTACCCTGACAGATACATCGTCATCCGATTGAAAATGGGCAATTGGCTCGGCAGCACTTGTCTCGAACACATTAAGTTTTGTATCGGGTGCGGTTGTTCCTATTCCGACCTTACCATCCGAAAGCACCCTGATTCGCTGATGTCCTTCGCCATCTGCTATAATAATATTGTTGTTCATATCAGGGCTTAAACCTGTAACTTCGGCACCAATTATGGTATTGTTGTCGCCGGTTGTAATGCCTTTGCCCGAGTTGTATCCCAATACCGTATTGTTATACCCGGTTGTAACATCATTAAGGGCATAGCCTCCCACACCAACATTAAAATACCCCAGAGTATTGTTTGTTAATGCCTGGTGACCGACAGCTGTATTTACCGTACCACTGTTGCTTCTGAGGGCATCGTTTCCGAGGGCGGTGTTTCGTGAGCCTGTATTCCCCTGAAGTGCACTGTTGCCCAGAGCAGTATTGTAACTTCCACTTACATTGGCAAAGAGTGCGCTGTCGCCTACGGCTGTATTATCAGCACCTCCGTTGGTTTTTTTCATGGCAGCAGTACCCACTGCCACGCTATGCCAGGTTGTGGTATTGGCAAACATGGCACCATGACCAATGGCAACATTCAAATAGCCGGTGGTGTTGGAATAAAGGCTGCTGTCGCCAATGCAGGTATTATAGCCCCCGGTGGTATTATTATAAGCGGAGCGGTAACCCACTGCAGAATTATAGTTACCGCCTTGATTGTTGTAAAGCGACAAACTGCCAAGTGCCGAGTTTTTGTTACCGGTAGTTTTATATAAAGCATAATACCCGATGGCGGTATTTTCGTCAGCCCCTGTTGATGAAGCTAAACTCTCCACACCCAGGGCAGTGTTATTGTTGCCATTAATATTACTCCTCAATGCTCCTGAACCAATGGCTGTATTGTAAGCACCCGACGTATCACTAAGCAAAGAATATCTCCCTACCGCTGTGTTTTCATTATTTCGTTTGTGGTTGATAAGCGAGAAACTACCTACGGCAGTATTTTTATCCCCGATAATGTTGCTACTTAAACTAAAACTACCAATTGCAACATTCTCACCACCGTTAACATTGTCTTCCATGCTTCTTCCCCCAAGTACCGTATTATAACTTCCATCTTCATTTTCAAGCATGGCATCGCTGCCGATGGCAACATTGTAAACTCCTGTGGTATTATCGCGCAAACTTCTGTAACCAACAGCAATATTTGACTCACCCGAAGTATTGTTTTCCCCGGAGCGAAATCCGACAAACGTATTGTAGTTATCGGTAAGGTCATCATTTGCCCCTGCCTCGTACCCGATAAAAACCGAGGAACCTGTATTATCAATATTTAATCTTCCATTTTGCATGGTGAAGTAATCGGTGCCACCCGTAGTAAAATGAATTTTATCGTTGTCGGCATTTTTTTCCACCTGTATTTTTGTATCATTATCTGCATCTGCAAGTTCCGTATTGTTGTTTGAAGATTTTATTTCGACCCATGAAGAACTTCCTCCATCGTAAAACCAGAAACTTTTGGTTGTTGTATCGAAAACGAGAAGTCCCGTAGCAGGTGAAGAGATGGCGGTGCGCTGGCTTGTGGTCATACGCGGAATGAGCATTCCTTTTGAGGTGGAACTCACGTCGAGCATGGCCGATGCGTCGGCTGCGCTCCCGCTGCTGTTAACGGCTACCTGCGAAAAAACGGTTTGTGTAATGAAAACCGTTAGCAATAAAATAAAAATCTTTTTCATAATACTGTTTTTAAGTTATTTATTAAGAAATTCTTATTTTGAATTAAATTTTAAAATTTATAAATAAAAGAACGTAACTTGTTTAAAGTCTTTATACTTAGATGAATTATTAAATATTGGAAACCAGAAAATGAATTCCACTATTCCCCTCCTTGGAGAGCCTGTCCCGACTTTACGTCGGGAGGTGCGGGGGTGGGTCTATTAAAAAAGATATTCACTTTTCTGGTTTCCAATATTTTATACTCATTATCATTACGTTAACTTTAAACAACTTTATAGATATCTTTTTATCATATTACCATATCTGCTCCTTAA
>JALVZH010000166.1 GCA_027022105.1 Bacteroidales bacterium
TTTTCGGCTATTTCTTTATGCGAATAACCTTCAATTGCATACAGGTTAAATACAATCCGGTATCCGGGAGGCAGTTCCTGAATTGTTTGCAGAAGTTCCTTTTTTGAAAGAATGTCGTGGGCATTGTTCTGAATAACAAATTTATTTTGAACATTTTCCAAGTCTTCATAAAAGTTTAGTTTTTTGTTTTTTCTGAAATTATCAATGGCCCGGTTAACAAAAAGACGTTTCATCCACCCTTCAAACGAACCGGTTCCTTTGTAAGTTTTTATTTTCTTAAATACCTGCATAAAGCCTTCTATTAAAACATCTTCGGCTTCGGCATAGCTGTTTGCATAACGCAAACAGATTCCCAGCATCACTTTATGATATTTTTCAAATAAAGCTTTCTGGGCTTTGCGTTTCCCTTTAATACACCCCTCTATAATTTCCTTTTCCGTAAACTGCATTATCTTAAAATCAGACGAAACAGGCTCAACAGAAGTTGTCCGGTTTTTTTAATATCGAGCATAAATATACTTTATAAAACGACAAACCGGTAAAAAATGTAGTGAAAATTGGTTTTTAACTATTTTTACACCGGATAAATTATAAAAATAAAATGCTGAATTAGAAAAAGTGAATATTTTAATTAAAAAACCCACCCCTACACCCCTCCAAGGAGGGGAATAATGGAATTCACTTTTTCTAATTCAGCATTTTAACAAAATAATATTTGGTAGAATAATTAACTGATTCAATTACAAAACAGATAAGTAATAATTATGAGCGAAAAAAAATGGTACGCACTGTATGTACGATCGCGCACGGAAAAGAAAGTTGCAAAGGAGTTAGAGGCCGAAGGCATTGAGTTTTATCTGCCTTTGGAAAGAGTTTTGCGCCAATGGAGCGACCGCAAAAAATGGGTGGAAGAACCGCTTTTTCGCTCGTATATCTTTGTAAAAGCCGATCATACCGATTATTACAAAGCCCTGTATGTTCCCAATGCCGTAAAATATGTTTCGTTTGAAGGAGAAGCGGTAGAGGTACCCCCGCAACAAATAGAAGCCATAAAGTATTATCTGAACGAAAAAGATCCTGTGTCGGGCGACGAGGCGGAACTGAAAGAGGGCCAACGGGTTGAAATTATAGCCGGAAAAATGACCGGACTGCAAGGTGTTTTGGTTCAGGTTAAAAACAAAAAGCGCGTAAGAGTTGAAATAGAGGTGGTAAACAGTTCCGTTTTTCTGTATATCCCGCGGAATAAATTAAGAGTGATTGGGTAATCTTTTGTTTCGGGGTATTGTCCGGAGTACGTTTCAGCCTGAAACAATCATTGTTCAAAAGTTTCAAGTATAATTGAAGGAATTGGCGTTTTATATAAAAGTTTCATTTGTAAATGAAAAAATTAACGCATACTGTAAAAGTTTCAAGTATAAATTACATTCAAAAAGATAAATATGTTTTTATTAATTTTGTTTCCCGAAAATAAATTGAATTAAAAAAAGGAAATATCATGGAAGCAACACAAACAGTTATTGAAACATTAAAAAAGGCCGGTAAACCGATGAAAGCCGGAGAAATTGCCCAAATGGCCGGAATAGACAAAAAAGAGGTGGACAAAGCCATAAAAGTTTTAAAGGTGGAAGAGAAGATTGTTTCACCGAAAAGGTGTTATTATGAGGTTAAGTAATCATTAAGAACAGTCCGCAGGAAGAGATTAATTCTGCCTGATTAAATTCATAGCTGCAATAAAAATCCGGTAAACCTGTTTCGCTAATAGAAATTTTAGATGTATCCGGAAAAATCATTTTAAGTTATCCGAATAATATCCGGACAATAAAACATACATTTAGTGTAAAGAACCTGCAAAAAGGATTATACATTATCAGAGTTACTAATAAAAAGTTGGTTTCATCCAAATTATTGATAGTTGAGTAATATTGTTACATCAATTAAATACCGGCTTTCTTTTTCTTAAAATCCCTGTAAATGTAACAGCAAAATAATACCTCTTCTTTCCCTATCTTTGCCCAAAATTTAAAAAATGAGTCAAAATACGGTAAGGGTACGTTTTGCCCCCAGTCCTACCGGGCCGCTTCACATGGGTGGCGTCAGGACGGCATTGTATAACTATCTGTTTGCAAAAAAGAACAACGGTAAATTTATCCTGCGCATCGAGGATACCGACCAAACGCGGTTTGTTCCCGGTGCCGAAGAGTATATCATTGAGTCGTTTCGCTGGTGCGGCATTGCTTTCGACGAAGGAGTAACCAAAGGAGGCCCTTTTGCCCCTTACCACCAGTCGGAACGGAAAGAAATGTACCGGCAATATGCCGACCGGCTGGTGGAAACGGGTAATGCATACATTGCCTTTGACACCCCCGAAGCACTCAATGAATTGCGCAGTGAGGCCGAAGCACAAAAGAAGACCTTTACTTACAATTGGCAGGTCAGAAACAATCTGGATAATTCGTTGAAACTGACTGCTGCGGAGGTTAAAGAGAGAATGGAAAGCGGAACGCCTTATGTTATCCGTTTTAAGATGCCCGAAGATGAGCAGGTGATTATGGACGACATTATCCGGGGCAGGGTAGAGGTAAATACCTCTGTGCTGGACGATAAAATTCTGTTTAAATCGGACGGAATGCCCACCTACCATCTGGCCAATGTGGTTGACGACCATTTAATGGAGATTTCGCACGTTATCCGGGGCGAGGAGTGGCTTCCGTCGTTACCGCTTCATGTGTTGCTGTACAAGGCTTTCGGATGGGAATTGCCTCAATTTGCTCACCTGCCGCTTCTTTTAAAGCCCGATGGAAAAGGCAAGCTCAGCAAACGCGACGGCGACAGGCTGGGATTCCCGGTTTTTCCGCTGCAATGGAACGACCCCAAAACAGGCGAAATAACCCGCGGTTATCGCGAAGACGGATATTTTCCCGAAGCTTTTATCAACATGCTGGCGCTGCTCGGTTGGAACCCAGGAGACGAGAGGGAACTCTTTACACTTGATGAGCTGGCTGAAGCCTTTACCCTCGAACGGGTAGGTAAATCGGGTTCCCGTTTCGACCCCGAAAAGGCC
>JALVZH010000167.1 GCA_027022105.1 Bacteroidales bacterium
ACATTCATACCGCCACCCGAAATGGATGAACGTCCGTTGGGGATTTCGCCGTTTACAACCGGATATGAATATACATAACCGTCGAGCACAATGGCAATCTGGCGGCCTACGTTTTCACCGGTCAAACGTTTCCAAATTTTTGCACCCTGGCTGTTCATCTGTAGGTCAACCGAAACTTTTCCGTTCTGGTCAAAGTCCTGACGGGCATCAACAATCACATCACCACCGAGGGCTGCACTTCCGTCACGGGTACTTGCTTTCAATGCAATTAAACCAAGAACGTCAGGGGTTCTGGGATCGGGTTTTACCTCCCATGCAAGGCGCAGGTCGCGCGGGAAAATATCTTTTACTTTTCGCAACATGGCATTGATGCGGGCGGTATCTTTTATGGCTGCAACACCAACTCTGGCCGATTGTGCCGGCTGGTAACCTCCCTGTTCGTTTTGGTAATACGAAGGACGCAGATAAGCGTACAACGGGTTCTTTTTGGCATACTCTTCAAACGACAGCTCTTTTTGTGCGGCAGCCGAAGTGTCTTTTTCAATCTGCTCCAGAAGTTTGTTTTTGGTAGTGTCGGCATTTTCACCTTCCGGAGCCCTTTTGTTTTCGCCCTCGTTGGCCGAAGCCTCTTTCGAACCCTCTTCCTGGCCGGTTGTTGCTTCCGTTTCTGCGGTTTTGTTGTTTGCCGCACTATCTTCAGCAGCAACCTCTTCAACGGCACTCAGCTTTTTGTTTGCCTGATCGAAATACTGATAAATTTCGGAGAAGTTATATGTTTCCCAAAATTCCAGCTTTGCGGTTCCCTGCAACAGTTTCCTTACACGCTCGGGGTCTTTTATTCCGGGAAGTTCAATCAAAATACGTCCGCTGGTAGCCAGTTTCTGAATATTGGGCTGTGCAACACCAAACCGGTCGATACGGGTTCTTAATATCTGAAACGAACGGTCAATGGCTCCGTCGGCTTCTTCACGAATCACTTTCAAAACCTCGTCGTTGGTCGAATTGGTGGTAATACCCTTGTCTTTAAATTCATACAGAAAGATGGACGCGAGACGGGCATTGGGATCCACCTGTTGAAATGCTTCGCCGAACAGGGTTACAAAGTCCTTGTTGCTGTTTTTCTGCATTTGGTGGGCTCTTTTCATGGCCTCACGGAAAGTCGGGTCTTCGCTGTGCCCCGACAAAGCGTCAATAATGTCGCTTACCGATACCTCCAGCACAATGTTCATACCCCCTTTGAGGTCTAAGCCGAGGTTTAATTCCCGCTCTTTACACTCTTTATAGGTATATTTGTCAATACCTATGTTGTAAACAACCTCGTTGGCAATGCTGTCGAGATAATAATTCTCTCTTGCCTTTTCAATCGAATCGAGCAAATAGGTCTCTCTTGCTGCGTTTCCCCCTGCAAGTTTTTTTGCTTCCTGCAAAGCCGTTTCGTTTTTGGCATATTCTTTGGCTTTCTTCTCTACTCTTGTCGTAACAAAAGTAAAACTAAGCTGATACAAACATACCAATGCAAACGAGATGGCAAAAAACTTGATAGCTCCTTTGTTTTGCATTTGAAATTAGATATTTATGATTTCACTTAAATTTTTTTAAGGGTGCAAAAATAGAATAATATTTGATATAAACAATCCACTTTCCTATTTTGAATAATTATCTTTTCATTTTGCTTTCTGTTCCTTTTTAATGTTTGATTTTTTGGGCGGACGGGCAGGCTTGTAGTTGCATGCTGCCAGGCATCGCAATCTGCTGTCCGCTATAGTCCCCGGGCTGCCACTTCCATCCCTGCCGCTGTTTCCATTCTTAATTCATACATCTTATGTCGGATATCTTACATCTTAAACGAATTTCCGGTTTTGTCACTTTCCGACCCCTCAGGTGGAGAGGTATCTCTTGCACATTTATTTTATTGAAAACACTTTGGCTCAAATCAACATAAATGAGATTAAATCCATTGTAGATTCTTCGTTAGCCCCTTCCCACACAGGCCTTCCTGTCAGCTAACTCATAACCCGCCAAAACCCGACTTCATCTCATTTTATGCGCCGCACTGCGCGAGCTTTTTACGAGGCCATCAAGATTTCACTCTTTCAGGGCGAACCAAAAAGTAAAACATTAGCGGTATAAAATACAAACTAACGAATGTGCCTATAAACAAACCGCCGATAATGGATAAAGCAAGCGGTAATTGCAATTCCACACCCATTCCCGAATAAAACAAAAGCGGCAATAAAGCCAAAATGGTTGTCAGACTGGTCATAACAATGGGGTAGAACCTGCGACGGCCTCCTTCGTAAATGGCTTCCGTAAGATTCATTCCGCTGTCGAAAGCTTTTTTTATGGTATCGATTTTTATTATCGAATCGTTGATAACGATACCCGACATGATAATTATTCCTATTGCCGACATTATATTCAGGCTCGACCCGAAAATCCATAAAAAGAAAAGTGCCGCAGTAATGTCGAAACTAATTTCGATGAGAATGATCAGAGGTAACAGCAGCGACTCGAATTGTGCTGCCAATATAAGGTAAAGCAGGGCAAGCGAAATAAGTATTACCTTCACAAATTCGAAAAACAAAATTTTACGGGAATACAAACTGCCCGTAAAATCGGCATCGAAAATCATACTGTTTCTGAGCAGCGATTTTACTTTGTTTTCAAATTCGGTTACACCGGTTGTTGTTTTCGGTTTAAGCGGCAGATATTCGCCTTTGTTGTCGGATGTAATGCTCTTTAAATCGTTCGATTGTTTGCAAACAAGCAAAGCCGACAGCGGAATAAATTCGCCGTTGTTGTTTTTTATGCTTTCGCTATCAATAACTTTTTGCGGATGTTTCATGCCCGCCTCAATTTTTATTTCAAGCAGTTGGTTTCCGTTGTTTAATTTCCCGATACTGTTTCCACCGAAAATTGTTTTCAGTTTTCCGATTAGTTTATCCCTGTCCACATCATAAAGCAATAACTTGTCGTGTTTCCGTCTCCAATTTAACTTCATGTTATTAAGCCCGATCTTTTTAACATATGAAGGCTATTTTGTT
>JALVZH010000168.1 GCA_027022105.1 Bacteroidales bacterium
CGATCAAAATTCCTTTTTGGATGAAGGCGACTCGGTTATTATTGATATAGGAAATGCCACCTGTCATAATATGGACTGGACGGGCTCGCTTTTTCATCCTTTCTTTTACAGCCCCGATACCAACTATCTAAGGATTTACGGCGGATTAAAGTTAGCACCCGACATGATAATGAATTTGTTCGGCACCCTGTTTTTCGAATCAACGCATAATAACAACCATATTTTAAGTCGCGGGGTAGGGTTCCTTAATAATATTGTATTTCAGGGAATCGGAGGTGAGTGGCAGTTGGACGATGGCTTTTATTCCATTGACAGTGTAATGCTTGTGCACGGAGAATTAAATACCAACGGTAAGGATTTCTTTGTGGGGAAGTTTGTGAGTTACAACCTGAACGACAGGAGTTTTGTATGTGACGGCTCTCATATAACCCTGATGAAAGACGGCACGGAAGTCTGGTTGCTCAACGGACTTAATCTGAATTTTTCGGCTGAAAATGCATTTTTTGAAATATCCGGTGTCAATTCCATTTTCCGTACCGATTACGGCGGGCCGTTCCGGTATCCTTATATTCAATTCGACCACAACGGAAGGATATACAATAAAACGGCACAGGTTTCAATAGACAGTGTATATTTTCTTCAAGGCGGCCAAATCCATGGCGATTGCGATATTGATGTTGTACGGGGATTCGGGATTACCGGCGTTTACGATTCAGATAATATCAATTACATTGTTGTGGACAGTGGTGAGCTGATTGTACAGGGAGGCAGCCACAACATAAAAACAATGATTGCATTGAACACCGGTTCGGTTATCGGGAATAATACCATTGATAGTGCCGTTATAGCAGAAAGAGGAATTTTATCCGGTAATAATAATATTACGAAGTACATTGAATTTCAATCTGATGCAACTGTTTCGGGCAACAATAATGTACATTATGCTTTGCTGAAAGGAAACGGAACCATAAGCGGGGAAAATGTTTTCGACCGTTTGAAATTTACCCCCGGCAATATTTATGAGCTCGAAGAAAACAAAACGCAAACCGTTAATCTCGATTTTCTCATCAGAGGCAACAACTGTTTTCCCATTACGCTCAGGTCGCAGCAGGCCGGGGTTCAGGCCAATGTGTCCATGCCTTCCGGCAGAATTGTTTCTGGCGATTTTATCGAGATAAAAGACATAAACGCCACGGGCGGGGCAACTTATTATGCCGGGCGGTACAGTACCGATTTGTCCGATAACAGCGGCTGGATTTTTGACAATGCGCCGGGCTATATTTTCGGCTTTAACGACGATACCGTCGTTTGTTCGGGTGACCCCATGATTATTACCACCGATAATTTTAACCCGGATGATATGTCAACATTCCTTTGGCACGACGGAAGCACCAATCCTTGGTTTCAACTTTCGGGAGAGGATACGGTGTGGGTTACGGTAAACTATGCCGATAATTGCTCTTATACCGATACGCTGGCTATCCATTACCGCAATTCACCTGAGCTGGAGCTGGGTGACGACAAAACCGTGTGCAGCGGCGATACCATTGATATTGCTTATCATTCCGACAGTATTGTATCGTATGTCTGGAGTACGGGCGATACCGATACGGTTACAACAGCCTCAACACCGGGATATTATACACTTACGGTTACCAATGCCGGCGGTTGCAGCGCAACGGATTCGATTTACGTAAATGCCATCCCCTCGCCGGAGGTTGATTTGGGGCCGGATACCACTATTTTTTCCGACCAGATTTATTTGCTGGATGCCGGTAATCCGGGGGCGCAGTACATCTGGTCAACGGGCGATACCGTGCAAACCATTACCGTAAACAGCGAAGGCGATTACTGGGTGGCCGTATCGCAAAACGGCTGTACGGGATACGATACCATTTCCGTTTTTATTTATCCCGACTGCATATTGGCGGTGCCCAATGCCTTTTCGCCCAACGGCGACGGTCATAATGATATCCTGTATGCCCGGGGCGAAGGGTTTGTGGAAATGGAATTGATGATTTTTAACCGTTTGGGAGAGTTGGTTTTCCAGACAAAAGACAACAGCACCGGTTGGGACGGAACCTATAAAGGAAAACCGCAACCCGTTGATGCTTATGCTTATATTTTGAAAGGCCTCTGCGTCAGCGGAAGGTCGGTAATGAAAAAGGGGAATATTACGTTGTTGAGGTAAAGAGAAAATATTATTTTTATTAACTAAATGAATGCGGATATTCATCAGGTTTAATTTTATGAAAACAAAAAAAGCTTTCTTTATTGTTATCCTTTTATTCTCATTAACCTCAGGGTTATCTGGTTCGCAATTGGTTAATAGCCGGGTGAATTCCGATACGGTCGTAATTAATAAATATGCATCTGTTATTGACATTGATTATTGCCTCAGTAAAGTGGTTGTTGATAATACAACCGGCTTTTTAGTAAACGATAAGGTTTTGTTAATACAGATGAAAGGTGCGCAAATAAATACAAGCAATACCAATTTGTACGGGAATGTTGAAGATTATAAAAATGCAGGAAACTATGAGATTGGTCAGATAGAAAAGATTGAAGGACACAATATTTATCTTAAAAAAAGGATTGTCAGAAATTACGATGTTGATTATAAAGTCCAACTTGTAAAAATACCTGTTTACGATAATTATACCAATGAGAATGTGCTTACTTGTAAACCGTGGGATGGTGAAACGGGCGGGATTTTTATCATTCTGGTGAACAATACTTTTACATTACATAAGGATATTGATGTTAGCGGAAAGGGATATCGGGGCGGTAAAAAAAAGGATCAATACGATGCTTACGGGCATTCTTCCTTTTACTATGCGCTGGATGACCACGGGGGAGCTAGAAAAGGTGAAGGTATTTTTTTAATAGAGGATGATTCTGACTATGAGTGCGGAAAAGGGGCTAATGCTAACGGAGGCGGGGGAGGAAACGGCCACAACAGGGGCGGAGGCGGAGGAGCGAATTTCGGTACCGGTGGTATTGGAGGAAAAAAATATGCTGATAATACGGCGGGACAGGGAATTGGAGGTAAGCCCGTTGCCTATAATAATAGTCTGAATAAGATATTTATGGGGGGCGGTGGCGGTGCCGGAGATATGAATGATAATGTGGGGTCTTCGGGAGGCAATGGCGGAGGGATAGTTGTAATCATTTCAATGAAAATAGCCGGAAATAATCACTTTATTAAATCCAATGGAGAAGATGTTGTTTATGTAAGTGGCAAAGACGGTTCAGGTGGCGGAGGAGCAGGTGGAACGGTTTTGTTGGATGTGCCGTTTGACAATAATCCTTCTTTTTCTATACAGGTAAATGGTGGAAAAGGAGGTGATGATTATCCGCCTTATAACAACAGCCATGGGCCCGGTGGTGGTGGCGGCGGCGGATTAATCCGGTCGTCACATAATTTGACTTCAAACATACATGTAGCGCTCAATGGCGGAGAACCCGGAAAGATTGTGAATCCACAAAATCCCGATTACGGTACAAGTTACGGTGCAGCATCAGGTAGTGTTGGCGGAACGATAAATAATTTATCAATTGTATATGAAACAGAGGATTTTGTACCGGTAGAATTCACTATTGGAAATGATACTGCCATATGTCAGGGTGATACTTTAATATTAAGACCGGATACCGTTTTGAATAATTATCATTGGCAGGATGGCTCTACCGACTCGGTGTATTATGTGTTTTCATCAGGTATTTATTGGCTTGAGTTTATTGATGAATACGGTTGTTCTTATATAGATTCGGTTTATGTTGATGTAATAAAACAACCCCGCGTCAACCTCGGCCCCGATACCTCATTTTGCGCTAATACCCCTTATTTGTTGCATGCCGGCCCCGGCTACAACTCTTACCTCTGGCAGGACGGTTCCGCAGATTCGATATATCTCGTTGATACATCGGGAATTTATTGGATAACTGTTGAAAATGAATGCGGTACGGCCTCCGACACGGTGGAGATTGATTATGTGGAAAGCTTTCAGATTGACCTCGGCTCCGATACCTCATTCTGCTATGGAAAATCAATAACCCTTTCACCGGGTTCCGGCTACATCAACTATTACTGGCAAGACGGCAGCGGTGATACCGTTTATGTTGCCACCCAAAGCGGAATCTATTGGGTACAGGTGACCGACTCGGCAGGTTGCACGGCAAGCGATACGGTAACTGTTGAAACCTTTATGACATTTGATTTTTCCATAGGAAACGATACCACCATTTGCTATGGTGATTATATTTTCCTGAACGGCCCCGAAGGTTATGCATCTTACCTGTGGCAGGACGGTTCCGGTTACAATTCCTTTATTGCCGATACCGCCGGAATATACTGGCTCGAAATAACCGATACCAATAATTGTGCAGCAAGGGATTCCCTGTTGCTGCAAACCGATAAAGTCCCTGCCGGCATACTGGGAACCGATACGCTGATGTGTAAAGATTCAGTAAAAGTTTTGCGCACCGTTCCGGCTTTTGAGCAATACTTTTGGCAGGACAGCTCACAGGATTCCATATACATAGCCTCAGAACCCGGAAAATATTGGGTAATGGTTTTCGATACGCTGGGTTGTTCGGGAAGCGACACCATTACACTGAGTTATCCCCCTGCCGTAACACTTGAACTGAAACGGGAAGGTTATTTGTGCGAGGACGACAGCGTTCTGCTAACGGCAATATCCAATTACGATAGCTTCATCTGGCAGGACAGCAGTACCAGTTCTTATTTTGTTGCAAAAGATTCGGGAACCTATTGGGTGAGTGTAACCAATGGCTGCGAAACAAAACGGGACACCATTATCATTGATGCCTGTTCCTCGATATGGATACCCAATGTATTCACCCCCAACAACGACGGATACAACGACTATTTTTATGCCGTGGCAAAAAATATTTCCAAATTCAAGATGGAAATCTTTAACCGTTGGGGACAGGTTTTGGCCATATTGAACAGCATTGACGAAAAATGGGACGGCACTTACAAAGGCCGTCCGGTTGCCGAAGGAACCTATTTCTGGGTAGCCGATTTTGAGCAGATGAACAGCAGGGGAATAGCAGAAAAGAAAAGACTACAGGGAAGCGTTACTCTTTTGCGATAGGGAATCTGGCTGTCGCAATGAACCCGTTATTATTTTACCTCAATATACCTTTTTTCTTCCAGTGCTTTGGCTTTGCTCTGGCGGATGCTTTCGTTCAGTTCAAAACCGATGAGGATGATAAAGGAGTTGTAGTATATCCAAACCATTAAAATAATAAGCGAACCGATGGAGCCGTAAACAATATTGTAACGTGAAAAATTCTCAAAATAGAGTTTTAGCAATACGCCGCCAAACAGAAACAGGAGCGTGGCCAATACCGATCCGGGCGATATAAATCTGTATTTTGCAATTTTCGGTCTGCGTAACTGTCCGAAATAATACAGAATGGAAACACTGAAAAGAGTGGCAAACAAAATGACGAACCAGCGCAACAACTGCAAAGAGAAGATGGAAAATTTGCTTGCAATAATGTGGTTTTCAACCAGTAATTTTATGGTTATCTCACCAAATCCGAAAAAGGAAAAGGAGATAATGATAAGAATGGTGAGTACGAGCATCAGGAAAAAAGCAACTATCTTTTGTTTCCACCAGGGACGTGTTTCGGGACGGTGATAACTTTGATTGAACCCCTCAATAATGGCATCAACACCGTTGGTGGCAAAATATACCGACATGGCAAAACCCGCCGATAGTAATTCCTGCTGCGGCCGGCTCACAATGCCTTCTATGGTGTCTCGTGCCATATCATAAATGTTTGAAGGAATGACTTCCTGCAACAGGTCGAGCAGATAAACCTGATATTGGTTGGAAGTCACAAAAGGAATCAGTGTGAAAAGAAACAGGACAAAAGGTATTAATGCCAGAAAAAAGTTGAATGAGATGGCTGCAGCCCTGTATGTAAGCACACCGTTAAACAATCCTTTAAAAAAGAAACTCAGTACATCGTACAACGGCATACCGTCGAAACCGGGCAGAACTATTTTTCTTAAAATACGTATCGACCTGATTTCGACCTTTTTAATGCTCTGCTTTATTTCTCTTTTTCTTTTTTGCAAAATGTTATACGGTTTTTAAACTGATGTCAAGGCTTTTGATTTGGTGTGTCAACGCACCCATGGAAATAAAATCAACACCGGTTTCTGCATATTCCCTGATGTTGGAAATATTGATTCCGCCCGATGCTTCGGTTTCAAACTGACCGTCAACCATTTTTACGGCAGTATGTAAATCTTCGGGTGTAAAATTATCAAGCATTACCCTGTCAACACCGTCAATATCCATTACCTGATACAGTTCGTTAAAATTCCTGACCTCTATCTCTATTTTCAGGTTTTTACCTGTTTCTTTCAGGTATTTGTGTGCCGCTTCAATGGCGTGTTTAATGCCCCCTGCAAAATCGATGTGATTATCCTTTATCATCATCATATCGTACAGTCCGAAGCGGTGGTTTTGTCCCCCTCCGGCTTTTACCGCCATTTTTTCTGTTACGCGGTTGCAAGGCGTTGTTTTTCGTGTATCGAGGATAATGGTTTTGAGGCCGGAAAGTTTTTTGGTTACTTCATGGGTAAAAGTTGCTATACCGCTCATGCGCTGGATAAAATTGAGTGCCGTGCGCTCGGCAGTAAGCAGTGCTCTTGATTTGCCTTCCAGGGTCATGATGATATCGCCCTCTTTAATCGGGTGTCCGTCATTAATAAATATTTCGGCTTTTACTTCAGGGTCAATAAACTCAAATACTTTTTTCGCTACTCCGGTACCCGATAAAATTCCGTCTTGCTTTGCCAGCATCTTTACTTTTCCTTTCGTTTCTTCCGGAACGGTTGCCAATGTTGTGTGGTCGCCGTCTCCAATATCTTCCTTTAATGCTGTTTCGATTATCTCCTCTATTGTCAACATATTTTATTCTATTTCTATCTGTTGGATGTAATATCCTTTACTGTTTTTCAAAAAAAGGACATATATGATAAAATCTTTGTTTTGCGCCGAAAAACTACCGATTACGTAATGTCCGTTGGTAGCCTTTCCGCTTTTTTTCAATTGATAATTACCCGTTTTGTTTTTTGTTAAAAAACCGTCCAGCATATCGCACGCTTTGGTTTTGTTGGCAATATCCTGAAAACCGGGCATTTTCAACGTGATATTCCCCTTGATAAACGGTTTGATTGTTTTTGAAGAACGTGTCGTAATCATTGTTTTAACATAGCTGTTCAGTTGGTTAACATCCTGTCCGGCTACCGAAAAAACCGGTAACATAAAACTTACATTAAGAATGAAAATAACTAACTGTTTTTTTAACATAGCTCCGTTTAATGATATTCAAAAATAGTATAACTTCTGTTATTTACAATAGAATGTGAATTAAAAAAAAGAACAGCAAAATAAAACAGATTATTTTATGCTATTTTTGAGCAAACATAAATATTTATCAGTAATGGGTAACATAATATTAAAAAGGTCATATACGGTTGTATTACTGTTGTTTACAGTATTGTTCTTAAATTCGTGCGACGAATCGAAACCTACCGATGCACATAAATTTAACAAAGACCTTGGAAAATTTAACCGTACAATTAGCAAGGTGGATAAAACCATGGATTTGATGGACTCAATGCAAATGGAGATTGATAAGGTGGAAAAAGAACTTGCGGAAGGTAAGATTACACCCGAATATGCGCATAAACGGCTTAACGAAATAAATACAACTTACGGAAGGCAAATTGCCAAAAATTCAAATTATCACCCTGCATACGGACTGCCTCAATGGGCAAAAGACCTTGGCCTGACAGAGCCGCAGGGTATGGTGCTGGATAAAGATTTTTCGCAGGTTACTTCCGAAGATAATCCCGTAGAAGGATACAATTCAGTTACGTTGGTTTACAAAGGTAGGTACGAAAAAGCAATGAAACAGGCCGAAATCATTGCCCGAAAAGCACATATTCCCATGACCAAGGAATACAAAAATGCCCGCGAACTGGAGAAAAAATACGGCGACGTGATACTGAAAGGTGCCATTTATATGAATTTCGAGTTGGGAGCGCAGGATAATCCCCGCTACAATATTGCCATAACTGTGGACGAAAACGGTACATTGACCATAAGTGCCACCGATGCCCAAAAGATGGATGAGCTGATAAGTGGCGAAGCAAATAAATAGTCCCATGTCAAAAAATATCCTGATAACCGGAGCCAGCCGGGGAATCGGTTTCCAAACGGCAATAACCCTGTGTAAAAAAGGACACAATGTGCTGGCACTTGCCCGTTCGGGCCAACAATTGGAAGAACTGAAAGAGCATTGCCGGAACGAAAATCATATTCCCGAAACTTTTGTTTTCGATATTGTAACCGGAGATTATAATAAACTTACAGAGTTCGTTACCGGCCGTTTTGGTAAATTGGACGGAATAATAAATAATGCGGGTCTTCTGATTAACAAACCTTTTGAAGAAATGACCGGTGACGATTTTGACAAAATTTTTCAGGTAAACGTAAAAAGTATTTTTTCGATTACCCGAAATTTAATGCAATTGATGAACAGAGGAAGCCATATAGTAAACATAAGCAGCATGGGTGGTTTTCAGGGAAGTGCTAAATTTCCGGGGTTATCGCTTTACAGTGCTGCCAAAGGAGCGGTAGCTATTCTGTCGGAAGCCATGGCTGTGGAATTGAAGGAACAGGGGATTTCAGTTAACGCCCTGGCTTTGGGAGCGGTTCAGACCGAAATGCTGGCGCAGGCTTTTCCCGGCTACAAAGCTCCCCTGCAACCGGAAGAGATGGCAGGTTTTATTGCCGATTTTGTTTTATCAGGCCACCGTTTTTTCAATGGTAAAATATTGCCCGTATCGAGTTCTAACCCATAGTTATAACTGAAAAATGAAAAAGATAATTATTGTAATTCTTTTAATTTATGCCGGCACAATGGTACAAGCTCAAAACGATACTGTTTTGCCAAATAATTATTTAAGAAATTCCATTAAATGGAATTTAACTCCGTTTTTGGTTTGGTCTTTAAAAGATATAAATATTTCTTACGAAAGGGTATTGTCGCCATATAAAAGTTTTTCGGTTAATGCAGGGTATTTTGAACTGCCTTCAACCTCAATTTATGATAGTTTGCATATTGCAGCTACACGTAAAAAATGGGGCTTTACCGTATCAGGTGATTACAGGTTTTATGCTAAAAAAAGAAATAAGAATTTTGCTCCCGACGGACTTTTCTGGGGTGCTTATTCTTCCTTTCATTATACCACCTTTGAAAATGATATATTGGTATTTAAAACAGACGGAGCACAAGGAAACATTAACCTGCATGCACAATTGGCAATTGTAAGTGCAGGTGTTGAACTGGGGTATCAGTTTGTTTTTGATAAACACCTGAGCGTTGATATTGTTTTTGCTGCTCCTGCACTTTCGGTATATGCTGGTGACCTGAAATTAACAGGAGACCTGGATGTAGATGAAAATGATGAATATGTAAAAGCAATACGTGATATGCTTTTGTCGTTTTTCCCGTTTCTGGGAAATATGTCGAGTGATGGTATTGTTTCGGTTTCGGGAACCAAATTAAGTCTCGGAATGGGAGCAAGATACCTGGTGCAAATCGGATACAGGTTTTGATGACTTTACAATAAGAAAAAAGATAAAAGAGACAAGAAAAAAGTGGCGTACATTTATAGAATCTGTTTAAAGTTAACGTGATAACAATAAGTATAAAATATTGAAAACCAGAAAAGTGAATATCTTTTTTTTAATAAACCCACCCCTCCCCCTCCAAGGAGGGGAATAATGGAATTCATTTTCTGGTTTTCAATATTTTATAT
>JALVZH010000169.1 GCA_027022105.1 Bacteroidales bacterium
GTTTGAATCCATTGAACGTGAACAGGCCAATCGCGGTACTTTGTAAAAATTTACCTGTTTAAAGTATTTATACTTAGATGAATTATAAAATATTGGAAACCAGAAAAGTGAATGTCTTTTTAAATAAACCCACCCCTACACCTCCCGACGTAAAGTCGGGACAAGCTCTCCAAGGAGGGGAATAGTGGAATTCATTTTCTGATTTCCAATATTTTATACTCAATATCATTACTTTAACTTTAGACAACTTTATTAATAAATCAGAACTAAGAATTATATGAGCAGTCAAAAAGAATCGTGGATAAACATACCGGATGAGAGCGATTTTCCATTGGAAAACATTCCGTTCGGCATCATTCAAAAAGATAACAACCCGCCGGCGCCGGCAACCCGTATCGGCGATACTGCCGTCAGCCTTTCGGCACTTTGCGATTTCGGTTATTTCGATGACCTGAAAATTGATGATTTAACCGTTTTTTATCAACCGGTACTGAACGATTTTATCTCGTTGGGAAAAGCAAAAACATCTGCCGTAAGAAAACGGATTACGGAGCTTTTTGAAGCGGGAAACGAAAGCCTCAAATCGAACAAAGAGGCCGTTGACGCAGCTCTTTTTCCCGTCAATGAAGTAAAGAATTTATTACCTGTTTCCATTGGCGATTACACCGACTTTTATTCGAGTATCGAACATGCCACCAATGTAGGGAAGATGTTTCGCGACCCTGAAAATGCCCTTCTTCCCAACTGGCGGCACATTCCGGTGGGGTACCACGGACGCAGCTCTTCTATTGTGGTTTCGGGAACCGGCATACGGCGTCCCAAAGGGCAAACCAATCCCGATAACGGGCCAAATCCGGTTTTCGGGCCGACCAAACAACTCGATTTTGAATTGGAAATGGCCTTTATAACGGGAAAAGAGACGAAGTTGGGAGAAAGCATCCCCGTTGAAAAAGCGGAGGAGTATATTTTCGGAATGGTTGTATTTAACGATCTTTCGGCACGGGACATCCAGAAGTGGGAATATGTTCCGTTGGGGCCGTTTTTGAGTAAAAACTTCGGGTCGGTTGTTTCGCCCTGGATTGTAACCCTTGAAGCACTGGAACCTTTCAGGGTAAAAGGGCCGGAACAAAAACCGGAAGTATTGCCCTACTTACAGGTTTCGGGCAAAAAAAACATTGATATTGACCTTGAAGTGGCTCTGAAACCGGAGAACGAAAATAAAGAGACGGTAATCTGCCGTTCCAATTTCAAATATATGTACTGGAACATGAGTCAGCAACTGGCCCACCAAACGGTTAACGGCTGCAACATTCGCATTGGCGACATGTATGCCTCGGGAACCATATCGGGACATGAACCCGGCTCATACGGCTCTATGCTGGAACTTACCTGGCGGGGAACACAGCCGGTTCGGCTTGCCGGTGGCAGTACCCGGAAATTTATAGAAGACAACGACACCATAACCATGCGTGCCTATTGCAAAAAAGAGGGATTACGCATTGGTTTCGGAGCGTGTACCACCAAAATATTACCTGCAAAATGAGCATAAAAACCATTGACCCGCAGGAATTGGGAAACAAAGACCTGTTTATGCTGCTTTTGCAGGGAGTGGCCCCACGGCCCATTGCCTTTGCCAGCACCATTGATAAAGAGGGGAATCCGAATTTGGCACCTTTTAGCTTTTATAATGCATTCGGGGTCAATCCCTCAACGCTTATTTTTTCACCTTCGCGGCGGGGCCGCGACAACACCACAAAACATACCCTCGACAATCTGAAAGAGGTACCCGAGGTGGTGCTTAATGCCGTAAGTTACGACATGGTGCAGCAAATGAGCCTTGCCAGTACCGAATATCCCAAAGGTGTTAACGAATTTGAGAAGGCGGGATTTACCGCCATACCCTCAACGGTGGTAAGGCCTTATCGCGTAAAAGAATCGAAACTGCAATTTGAATGCAAAGTGCGCGAAATTATTGAGGTAAGCGGGAAACCGGGCTCGGGGAATCTTGTAATCTGCGAAATCGTGAAAATTCATATCAACACGGCAATATTGGACGAAAACGGTGACATTGACCCGGATAAAATCGACCTTGTGGGGCGAATGGGGGGCGATTATTATGTACGTGCCTCGGGAGATGCCCTGTTTACCGTTCCGAAACCGCTGACCACCATCGGTATCGGTATTGACAGCCTGCCCGATTCCGTCAGAAACAGCAAGGTGCTTACGGGTAATGATTTGGGACAACTGGGAAATCTGGAACGGCTGCCGGCGGAGGGTGAGCTCAATGAAATACGCGAACGATACAAAAAGGAAAATTTCACCCGGTCGGAAGATGAATTACACCGCCATGCAAAACAGCTTATTGCCGAAAGAAGGGTTTTTGAAGCGCTGGGTCTGCTGATGGCGTTTTAACTGTTTTGATTGGTCATTTCTTTGTCGAAAGTCGAAAAAATTTTTTAAAATTTTCTTGCATCCTATTAAAAATTATTACCTTTGCATCCACTTTTGAAACAAAGTGTGTTCTTAATGGTATCGGGGTGTGGTGCAGTTGGCTGGCATATCCCGACGGTAGTGTCGGGATGGTCGCAGAGTTGACGGCCACGTAAGAGTTCATAATAAAATCGGGGTGTGGTGCAGTTGGCTAGCATACTTGCATGGGGTGCAAGCGGTCGCAGGTTCGAGTCCTGCCACTCCGACAAAAGGAAAGGGATAACTTGATTGATTTCAGGTTGTCCCTTTTTTGTTGCAGCATTCGTAAGGGGTGTGGTGCAGTTGGCTGGCATGTCCCGACGGTAGTGTCGGGATGGTCGCAGGTTCGAGTCCTGCCACTCCGACAAAAGGAAAGGGATAACTTGATTGATTTCTGGTTATCCCTTTCTTGTTGCAGCATTTCTAAGGGGTGTAGTGCAGTTGGCTGGCATGTCCCGACGGTAGTGTCGGGATGGTCGCAGGTTCGAGTCCTGCCACTCCGACAAAAGGAAAGGGATAACTTGATTGATTTCTGGTTATCCCTTTCTTGTTGCAGCATTTCTAAGGGGTGTAGTGCAGTTGGCTGGCATGTCCCGACGGGGGCGTCGGGATGGTCGCAGGTTCGAGTCCTGCCACTCCGACCAAGTCAAGGGATAATTTGTTGAAAAACGGGTTATCCCTTTTTTATTTGACAAGAAATTCCAAAAATCAAATTCCAAATAAATTCCAATAAAGAAATCTCAAAATTCAATATAGCTTTGGAAATTGAGATTTGAGATTTATTTGGGATTTGTTATTTGTCTTTTGTGATTTATTCATGTTATGGTTGTGGTGCAGTTGGACGGCATGTCCCGACGGAAGTGTCGGATTACCCCCTGAAAATAGTATCACTCCTGTCGGGGCCGGTGGATACCACCGTTACAGGGACTTTGGTCTCTTTTTCAACAAACTTAATGTAATTTTTCAAAGATTCAGGAAGGTCTTCGTATGTTGTAATTCCTTCCAGCGATTGTTTCCAGCCGGGCAACTCTGTAAAAACAGGTTCAATATCCGTTTGATTCAAATCATAAGGTATTTCTTCCGTTTCTTTTCCGTTAATACGGTATTTAACGGCAACTTTAATGGTGTCAAACACATTAAGTACATCCGTTTTCATAAGCATCAAATCGGTAACGCCGTTTATCATGATTGCATATTTCAGCGCGGGAAGGTCGAGCCAGCCGCAACGGCGCGGTCTGCCGGTTGTGGCACCGAATTCGCGACCTTCGGCCCTTAGTTTTTCACCGGTCTCATCCAACAGTTCGGTTGGAAACGGGCCGCTGCCCACGCGTGTGCAATAGGCTTTTGAAATGCCATATACCCTGCCCACCGACGAAGGCGGAATGCCCAGCCCGCTGATGACGCCTGCCGCAGTTGTATTGGAAGAAGTGACAAATGGATATGACCCGAAATCTATATCGAGCATGGTACCCTGCGCACCCTCGGCAAGAATTTTTTTTCCTTCTGCACGTGCATTATTCAGAAAATAGGCCGTATCGAGATGTTTTAACGCCTTTAATGCAGGAAGGCTCCCAAACCACACTTTTTCATAATCATCGAAGCTCATTCCTTCAATCTCAACACCTTCAATATCATTGGAGTAAAGCTTTGCCAGTTTCAAATGACGACTTTTGGCGGCTTCATATTTTTTATTGAAATCGTCATTGTGGAGGTCCCCGACCCTGATACCGTTACGGCTTACCTTGTCGGTATAAGCAGGGCCGATACCTTTCAGCGTTGACCCGATTTTGTTTTTTCCTTTCCACTGCTCATAAACCGCATCCAACAGACGGTGCGAAGGCAATATCAGATGTGCTTTGGATGAAACAATCAACCGGCCTTTTACATCGGCTCCGGCCGATTCCAATTCCATTATTTCTTTTTGTAAGATATACGGATCAATGATTACACCGTTGCCTATTACATTGGTGGCTTTTTCCGAAAATATACCGGAAGGGATGGTATGAAGGACAAATTTTTTACCGTCGAACTCGATGGTATGACCGGCATTGGGCCCTCCCTGAAATCTGGCAATAATATCGTATTGCGGCGTGAGGAAATCCACAATTTTCCCCTTGCCTTCGTCACCCCACTGTAATCCTAATAGTACATCTGATTTCATATGAATGCTCATTAAAAAACCCTGTTTAAACAGGGTTTGTATTTTATTGGAACAAAGATATTATTCCTGATACGATTTCAAAAGAAAAATTATCAATTCTTTTCCACTTTTATCTCTTTTTCTTCACCATCTTCACATTGCCCGTAAAAGGTAAGGGAATGATATTTCACTTTTACGCCGAGCAGTTTTTCAACGGCATCCTGGATTTCCTGGATTCTAGGGTCGCAAAATTCAAGTACTTTCCCGTTTTCAATACATACAAAATGATCGTGTTGTTTGTATTTGTACGAGCGTTCGAATTGTGCACAGTTGTTTCCGAACTGATGTTTGGTTACCAGATTACAGTCGAGAAGCAGTTCTATAGTATTGTACAAGGTGGCACGGCTGACGCGGTATTTATTGTTTTTCATTCTGATATAGAGTGTCTCAATATCAAAATGCCCGTCGGTGGCGTAAATCTCTTTTAAAATTGTATAACGTTCGGGTGTTTTGCGGTGACCGCGCTCTTCAAGATATTTTGTAAAGATTTTTTTTGCCTCTTCAAATGTCTCTTTATTGTTGTCCGTTTTCATGATCTAACGTGTTCGGTGAAGTACTGAATTTACTTACGTTTTTTGAGGTGTAAAAATACAACTTTTTATATTTATATAGTTTAAATACAAATAAAAATACGTGATTTTCTTATTTTTTTGTTAAAACTATTTCGTTTTCTCTTAGAACAAAGCATGTTAAGGAGTGTTTTGGGGATGTAATATGTTTAATGTAATATTTTTGATGTTATAGGTTCGAAAGTTCAGAAGTTCAGAAATTCAGAAGTTAAAAGGGTGATTGGGTGAATTTATGAAATGACGATGGGATGATTGGAGTAATGAAGTGTTGGGATGTTGGGGTGGGATTGCCATGTATTAATTTTCTTCCTGTAATTCAGAGGGCACCAGGCGAAATAACTTTTCAGGTCGCCACAGACCTTGCGGAATGAGACCTGAAAAGTTAACGGACAACTCATAATAGGCAGAAATTAATCCTCGGAAATATTATCCTGTCGTTATTTATAAAATAAGAGCACGAAGTAAGATTCCGTCTCAGCCTTAAAAGTGGAGATATCTTCACCATCCCAACCCGAATAAATTGTCTAAAGATTGCTCGGAACGTAACAAAACCGGTTATAATTTTTTATTAGTTTTAAACACCGGATTTTTTCAACCTGACGGAGTCCTATCAGCATATCAACGTTCAGATTGTCAGGTTTTGAGCCCTCTTTTTTCTTGTTTCTTTTATCTTTTTTCCTGTTTCCCGAAAGAATTATGTGGTTAGCAGATATTATGATGTCAGATGTTTGACTTCTGAACGGGAACTGCGGCAGGGATGGAAGCGGTAGCTTGCGATGGCGGCGGGCAATGTGCAGCAGGCGGCGGAGGCTGACGTGAGGAAGCCCACGCACGCCGTAGCGTAACAAGCCCGGCGGTAAGCAACTACAAGCGGACAGCAGATTGCGATGCCTTGCGGCATGCAACTGCAAGCCCGCCCGGCCGCCCGATAAATATCCTTAACAAAGCACATGTATCATTCATGGATTACATACAGCCGCTTTTTCCCGTCCATTTTAACCTGTAACGGTTTTTCAAAACGCACGTGCCTTACAAATTCACCCCGTTCCACAAGCTGCCGGTTGTTCAGGATATCATAGCGGATGTAATGCTTGTTCAGCTCGGGTTGAACGGTGAAATAACCCACCTGCATGCTGGTAACATTATGAAAAAAATGTGAGCCCGATGATGCATCCAGCGGAAAATCCTCAAGGCTGGTCTCAACAATTACCTTTGCATTGGATATCTGATGCCATTTTACGGGAATTCCGATCCATTTATCCCGTGTTCCCCACCTGCCGGGGCCAATAAGGATATAGTGCCTGTTTTGTTTTACCATTTTGTCGTTAAACCGTTCAATTTCTTTGGCTATCTCTTCCGTTTTGGTTTTATCGAAACGTTCCTTATCAACATAAATAACATCGGCAAGGTCGTTAATGGCTCCGTTTCCCATTCCTTTGTCCGAAAAAAGCACAATGCTGTTTTTATCGATTTCATCGAGATTGACGTTGCACTCCATGTTCTGGCTTACCAACGGCTTAATTTGCAGGATATAAAAAGTTGCTTTCCCCTCTTTGTCTTTGTTCAGGTCAACGGCATATTCAATTTCAACAGCGGTACCCATAGCCTCTTTTCCCAGCTTTAAAACGATATCAATGGTCTGGGCAAAAGGTATGTAATTGTATTTCAAAACATTGGCAAAATTTACAATTCGTGGCCCGGGTTTGCTTAAGCCCGGATAAATGGTATTGCTGTCGGGGTTATACACCGAAGCGCAATGTTTCAGTGTTCCCTGTTTTTCGGCAACTGCGATATCAACTTTGGCCAGCCCTGCCGACTCGCCTTCCAACAGATTCAGGTCTTTTTTGTTCAGGTCAACCGCATAGAAGTAGGTTTGGGAATTTTTGAACTGGTCTTTAGGCGAATTAATCTCAATACCGGGATATTTTGGCGAGAACCGGTATGCTCTGCCCCCTTCCACCACATAACGCCCCAGACCTACGGCAGCCACGGCGAACCCCTCCTCCGGTTTCATATGTGCAAAAGGATAATAGTTGTACGACTGGGCTACTCCGCTGATGTGCGGATAGTAGAGGTCGTCGTAACGGTTTCCTACCACCTCTTCGATAATTACAGCCATTTTTTCATCCTCCAACTTGTAATCGATGGCTTTTACATAGCCTTTGGCCGTATTGGAAAAAACGGATGCAAAAACAAGTTTTATGGCCTGACAGGTTTGCTCCAGCCTTACTTCGGGATTGGGATTATTGTTAGGCAACAGGTAGGTCTCGAAAATTCCGGCAAAGGGCTGGGTTAAGGAATCCTCAAACAAACCCGAAGAGCGTATTGCAATGGGTTTTGTGATATTCTGCAGCAGGTAACGAAGTTTGGCGGTTGTTTCTTCCGACAGAGGGTACTGAATAAACAGCTTTTTAACTTTTTGGAAATCTTTCTCACCAAGCGCTTTCTCGTTTAATTTATGTTGATAGACAAAGTCTTCAAATTCTTTTGTTCCGATAATAAACGTCAGAGGTGTTTTTATGTGAATATCGGATACATATTTCTTAAAATCAAAATTTTGAATCAGGGCATTAATAAATGCAAGCCCCCTGCCTTTACCTCCAATCGAGCCGTCACGAATGGTGTAAAAGTTACCGGGAATAATTTCCGAACCGGGATGATAGGGTATTATATTTCCCGTATCCTGTTCGTACCGGTGTTCTTTAATCATCTTTATAAGCCCCCAGCGCAATTCGTCGGTACTCTCAAAGTCGGTAACTTTTTTCGGATTGATAAACCGTGCCGCTTTAATCTCCTGGCGGGCCATCAGCCACAGCGAAAAGTGGTTGCGGCTTGCATGATACAACAGCGATTCATCGGGAATGGTTTTAATCAACTCCACAAATTCATGCAGGTTTTTTGCACGTGCTATCTCTTCGCCTTTGTCGTTTTTGAAAATAAAATCACCAAAACCGAGGTAATTGGTAATAAAATGTTGAAAATCCTGATACAGAGTGTCGGAGTTTTTATAAATAAACAGGGAATCATACTTTTTGGCTACGGCTTCATAGCTTCTGTCGGACGATTGCATGATAACGGGCAGATTCTTCAGTTTTTTTCTTGCATAAGCAAGGAGTTCAACACCAGCATTATCATCAATTTTGCCGTTACGCTCATATTTAACATCCGTAATCAGGCACAAAAGGTTGTTCTTGTATTTATCAATAATTTCAATGGCACCTTCGTAAGTGGAAGAAAACAAAATCTTCGGGCGGGCACGCAATCGCAACACTTTATACAGTTCATCGGCACTCACATCGTCGATAATTCTTTTGGTTTGCTCCATAAGCACACGATACAGAAAACTGAGGTATCTTGATGAATATACGGGAGAATCCTCAGCCAGAAGGATAACGCGAACCTGCCCCAAACGGGTATCATTTTCCACATTTACGCTGTCTTCGAGAAGTTTGATCATGGAAAAAAAGATATTGGGGTCGCCGTTCCAGGCAAAAACATGGTCAACGGTTTCTATCTTTTTCTGTTCCGTTTTAAAATAGGATATGTCGCTGCTGTTGTTCAACAGCAGGAAGAACGGCATATAAGGATATTTCTCCTTGATTTGGCGACTTAATTCCACCGGTGTTTGTTTGTCCACTCCCACCATGTAAATAATAAGATCGAAATTCCTTTTGTTCAGTTCGTAAAAAGCCTGCCGTGCAGAGGAAACCCCCGTAATTCTCGGGATGGAGGTCAGGTTCAATTGGCCGTACTGCCCCAGCATGTGTTCGGTAAACCGTCCTTCACGCTCAATGGCATAAGCATCGTAGAGGCTTGATATCAAAAGAATCTCCCTTACCTTAAACGGTGTAAGGTCGTGATAAACATCACGATTATAAGTGTTTTTATTCAAAAACTTTTGAAGAAAATCTCCTGAAATGATGTCTTCTTTTTCGTCGGGCAGTTCCTCTTCCTGTTCAGACTGTAACGTCTCCTTTATCCGGGTTCGCTCTACCTGGTTCAGATACCGACTCAGCAAAGAAACCATGGTCGTAATAACATGTTTTCTTTCGTTCCCGGTTCCGTTGTTCTGTCCGTTTTGTTTGCCTGAAAAACAGAATTGAAAATAAACCTTATTCTTGCTGGTAGTCTCAAAATATTGCTCCAGGCATTCCGAGGCTTTTGTAATTCCGGAAGTTTTATACTCACGGTCCTTGTAAATAATCCTAATAAAAGATTCTTGATTATCAGAGAAATAACCTGATTTATTTGAGAAAATATTGACAATTCTTCCCAGCGTTTCATCCACGCCTTTGTTTTCACGTATTATTTGTCCTGCCCGGTTGATAACCTCCAGCAAATTGAAAAATTGAAACGATTGATTCGGTGTCATGTCATGCCGCTTTTATCGTAACAAAGGTAATGAAAAGAGAAACCGGAATTGGTATCTTGTAAATGTTTATCCGGATAGAAATAAATTCAGATGAAGACAATGATTTGTCTGCAAATTTAATCCCGAAAACTCCATTGATAAATCTGCGTTATAAATGACAATGTGTTTATTAGCAAACTCGTTTAAAGTATAATTAATCGGCTATATTATAAAATATTGAGACTTTAAACATGTTTAACAAAATTGGTTTTACGG
>JALVZH010000170.1:0-7081 GCA_027022105.1 Bacteroidales bacterium
TATGGAATTGGTAAATACAAATCACATATTGACCAATCTTGATTTTAGAATATATTATTCGAGAGAAAAGCAAATTCTGGAGATTGAAAAAAGAATAAATGCACTTAATTCTATTTCAAATAAAAAATTATATCATTTAAAAGATTTATGCTTATCGGAACTTAAAATATATAAAAAATCATTACAAAAAGAACAAGGTAATCATTGAAATTACGAATTATATCATATTCTATTATTCCGGTTTTTAACAAAACAGGTTATTAATAAAATGCATACATTTGACATATAGGAACAAAAGGCTTAACCTGCTACCGGACAGGTAATCGGAATGTTCTGTATTTTATTACAATCGCTACTATATTTTGGATAGACTTGTTTACCGGAAAAAGAATAAAAGTATCATTCTTCAATAAGTTTTGCCTCTTTTAGAATCTTTTTTACAAAATCTTTATCCAAATCCAGGTAATCTGAAATTTGAGCGACGGTAAATTCCGCTTTTGTAAATAATTTTACTACTATTTCTTTTTGGTTTTCGTATTTTCCTTGTTTTCTCCCTTTTTCTTCAAGTTACATTGCTATGGTCATGGCTATGTCTCCTCCTTTTTCGATAAAAATAACATCAAATAATCTCAACAACCTCATTCAGGTGTTTTCTGATTTTATTACCCTTTTTTTGATAACCGGAAGGGGGATAGCCAAGCGGTGTTATGCAATAAACCACTTCGTTTTCGGTAAGATTCAATGCTTTTGCAAGGCAATCGTAATCGAAAGCAATAATCCAGCAGGCACCCACACCTTCGTTTTCGGCAGCAAGCACCATGTGATCCATGGCAATGGCCAGGTCGGTTTCTATGGAATTATAGCCGTCGTACGGCCGTACCCACGATTTGGTTTTGTCGCCCACAACTATCAGAATATGAGGGGCGTTTTGGAACCACTCGCGTTGGTAACAAGCCTTTATCTCTTTAAGTTTTTCATCGCTCGAAACCAAAATGAATTTCCACGGCTGACGGTTTGCCGCCGACGGGGCAAGCCGGCCTGCATTAAGAATACGCATTAATACATCTTTATCCACTTTTTTTGCGGGGTCATAGCTTCGTAATGTTTCCCTGCTTTCAATCAGCTTATAATATTCCATGTGGCAACCTTTTTTGCAAAGATATTTATTTCTCTACTTTTGCAATGCGTTAAAAACGAATGAAAGTTTGATACAACAAGATGCTGCTGGATAAAATTAATTCGCCGGATGATTTGAAAAAGCTCGGTCAGGAGCAGTTGGAACTGTTGGCCGGAGAGCTGCGCAGTTTTATTCTGGATGTTGTTTCGGTACATCCGGGGCATCTCGGTTCCAGTCTTGGAGTGATAGAGCTTACCCTTGCGCTGCATTATGTTTTTAACACCCCGCACGACAAACTCATATGGGATGTGGGTCATCAGGCTTATGCGCATAAAATCATCACCGGGCGGAGGGATGTTTTCAATACTTTAAGGCAGTTGGGCGGTATCAGCGGATTTCCGACACTTGGAGAGAGCATTTACGACACCTTTGGTACGGGACATGCTTCTACTTCCATCTCGGCCGCGCTTGGAATGGCGGAGGCTTCCGCACTGAAAGGCAGCAACCACAAGCAGTATATTGCCGTTATCGGCGACGGTGCGCTTACGGGTGGTATGGCCATGGAAGCACTCAACAATGCCGGAGCTTCCAATGCAAATATTTTGGTGGTGCTCAATGATAACGGTATTGCCATTGATAAGAACCGCGGCGCACTGAAAGATTATCTTGGAAAAATAACCACTGCGGAACAGCATAGTAAAGACCCGGATAAAAAAGATAAAAATCCCGCATCGCGCACCAGCAACCTTTTCGAAGGTTTTAACTTCCGTTATTTCGGCCCTGTTGACGGCCACAATATTCCCCTTTTGGTGCGTTTGCTCAATGAAATAAAAGAGATAAAAGGTCCCCGGCTGTTGCATGTTGTTACCACCAAAGGAAAAGGGTTTGAAAAAGCCGAAAAAGAGCAGACCCTGTTTCATGCACCCGGTAAATTTAACCGGAAAACGGGTTCGCTGGAGAACGGCCCGTCGAAACATACCTGGCAGGAGGTGTACGGAAAAACATTGTTGGAACTGGCCGGAAAAAATCCCTCTGTTGTGGCCGTAACCCCTGCCATGCCTTCCGGTTCGGCACTTAACTATATGATGGAAAAGATGCCCGGCAGGGTGTTCGATACAGGTATTGCCGAACAACATGCCGTTACCTTTTCGGCAGGTCTTGCTTTGGAGGGAATGAAACCCTTTTGCACCGTCTATTCCACCTTTTTGCAGCGTGCTTACGATCAGGTAATCCATGATGTGGCGTTGCAGAAACTGCCCGTTGTTTTTGGTGTTGACAGGGCCGGTCTGGTGGGTGCCGACGGTGCCACACATCACGGCTTTTTCGACCTGGCAATAATGAACACCATCCCCGGCATTGTGGTTGCCGCACCCATGAATGAGGCGGAATTGCGCAATATGCTTTTTACGGCCTCGGAGTATAAAGAGGGCCCGTTTTCCATCCGTTATCCCCGTGCTGCAGGTGTTTTGGATAAATGGGAATATCCTTTTGAAAAAATAACCGTGGGGAAAGGAAGAAAAATAGTGGAAAGCCATAGCGGTTTCGCTATTCTTGCCTTGGGTCATGCGGGCAATGAGGCTTTGAAAGCGGCGAAACGTATGGAAGAAGAGGGGAAAGAACCGCCTGCTTTGTATGATATGCGGTTTCTGAAACCCTGGGACGAAGAATTGCTGCACGAGGCAATGGCCAATCACAGCAAAATCATTACCGTGGAAGACGGAATACTCGAAGGCGGCTTCGGGATGAAAGTCCGCGCTTTTGCCCAGCGCCATTATCCCGGAATAAAAATTATTACCCTTGGTATTCCCAACCGCTTTGTTCCACACGGTTCATTGCAGGAGCTTTATAAAATGTGCGGTTTTGATGAGGAGAGTATTTTGAGAAGGTTGGAGAGGGAGTAGTGAGGGGAGAAGACGGGAGTTAGAAGTTGGAAGTCAGAAGTTAGAAATCGGGAGTTGGAAGTGGAAGTTGGGAAATAGGGGATGGGGTTGATATTTTTGGGGATTAATGTTGTTTAATGGTAAGGGGTTTTTTCTATTTCTTTTATTGCCCGGTCAAAGGGTATTATTTCATCGTCGGATGATTTGGCAAGATCATAAACTTTAATATCTTCTATTTCTTCAATTTTTTCAAGCATACTGTTATATTGATTTATTGGTAAAATAACCGCTACTTTATGCCCTTGGTTATCTTCAATAAATTGTTGTTTTAATGTTTCCATGTTTTTAAATTACTAATATTTGTGAGATAAAATGCTTAAAAAAAAGTTTTAGTACATTACAATTACAAAAATAAACAAAATATTCTTTTAAAAATAAGATTCATTCAAAATAAAAGCGCTATGGATTTCTGCCTGCCGTAAACGGTCAAATTTTAATACCTTTGCGCACTAAAATATTCAGATTTAAAATTTTATTGCAATGGAAAGAGATACTAAAATATTCGACCTGATAAAACAGGAAAAGGAGCGCCAGATGAAGGGTATTGAGCTGATTGCTTCCGAAAACTTTGTAAGCGAACAGGTTTTGGAAGCCATGGGTTCGGTAATGACAAACAAATATGCCGAGGGCTATCCCGGAAAAAGATATTACGGCGGATGTGAAGTGGTTGACCAATCGGAGCAACTGGCCATTGAGAGGGCTTGCGAACTGTTTGATGCCGAATATGCCAATGTGCAACCCCACTCGGGAGCTCAGGCCAACATGGCGGTATTGCTTGCCTGCCTGAAACCCGGCGACACCTTTATGGGTCTTGACCTCTCGCACGGCGGACACCTTTCGCACGGTTCTTTTGTAAACTCTTCGGGAATCCTTTACCGCCCCGTTGCTTATAAAGTGAAAGAGGACACCGGAACCATTGATTACGACGAAATGGAAGCACTGGCCAAAAAAGAAAAACCCAAATTGATCATTGCAGGTGCTTCGGCCTATTCACGCGACTGGGATTACGAACGCATGCGTGCCATTGCCGATGAAATCGGTGCTATTCTCATGGCTGATATTGCCCACCCGGCAGGCCTTATTGCGCGCGGCCTGTTGAACGACCCCATTGAGCATTGCCATATTGTAACCACAACCACCCACAAAACTCTTCGCGGCCCCCGCGGCGGTATGATTTTGATGGGAGAGGATTTTGAAAATCCCTGGGGATTGAAAACACCCAAAGGGGTAACCAAAATGATGTCAGCGGTGCTTAATTCGGCAGTATTTCCGGGTGTGCAGGGCGGCCCGCTGGAGCATGTAATTGCCGCTAAAGCCGTTGCCTTTGGCGAAGCGCTTACCGACAGCTATTTTGAGTATATCCTGCAAGTAAAGAAAAATGCAGCCGTTATGGCCAAAGCATTTGTTGACAAAGGTTATCATGTAATTTCGGGAGGTACCGATAACCACCTGATGTTGATTGACCTGCGTACCAAATTCCCCGACATTACCGGAAAACTGGTTGAAAACACACTGGTAAAAGCCGATATTACCGTAAATAAAAACATGGTTCCTTTCGATAGCCGCTCACCGTTCCAAACCAGCGGTTTGCGGGTAGGTACACCTGCCGTTACAACACGCGGACTGAAAGAAGAACACATGGCCCCCATAGTGGATATGATTGATGAAGTAATAAGTAATATTGATAACGAAAGCGTTATCGAATCCGTAAAGAAACGGGTTAACGATATGATGGCGGAGTTTCCGTTGTTTGCTTATTAGAACACATTCAGGCCTTCTGAAAAACCAAAAGCCGGAAAAAAGTTACAGCTTTTTCCCGGCTTTTGTTTTAACTAACAGATTTTCCGTTGTTATTCCCTGAAAAGTTTAAATGCTTTGGAAGTACGGTTTGTCTTTAATCGTAAGATATACATGCCCCTGTTTCCTGGTGGAATTTCCGTAGAGAACATATTCGCAGAAGCGGTAAAATGTTTTGAAAATATTTTGCGTCCCAACGGGTCGTAAATATCCATATTGATTTCTGAACGGAGCGATGGCGGAACGGCAACGGTGATTTTATCGTGAAACACCGTAGGATAGACATTGGCGGAAGAAAGTATGTTGTAATCGTCAATGCCCACCGGACTGCCGTAGGTAATATTAAGAACGGCACCCGAAGCATCTTCTTCGTCAGATGAAGCATAAAATGAGCCTTTAACGGGGCCTGTTTCCTGATGATAAAAAGAGGGCATTGTAACCGTTATCTCAAATGTACCGTTTGTCACCTCGCCCATTGCCGTGGAAAGTATGCTGTCCTGCAAAAGTACATCCACCGGATAAGAACCTGTTTGATTGGCAAGGGTGGTTTTGATATATGGCATGTCTATCATTTTTAGCGAAACGGCACCGTTAAAATCCTGAACAACAGAGCCGTTGTCATCAGCTATATATCCGCTGAAAGTTAATTGGGAACCGGGTTTTACGGTGTCGGAAAAAGCAGTGATATCAATGCCGTTGATTTCGGTGGTAACAATGTTGTACCGGGGAAATCCGATTTTTAATGCGGGGTCGCCGAGCAGGTTCCATTTCCTGAAAGAATCGGTGCTTCCCGAATGGTTTTTGGCTTCCTGCAACATTTTGCCCAAGGTGGATGTGCTGCGATTTTCAGGCTTCGAGAAATAATCAATCAAATAGCTGTTGATCTCACAATTTGCATTTGCGTAGTTTGCCTGTGTGGAGCCCAATGCAGCTATTGAACCGCCATTGTTTTTCAAAACCAGCTTTTCGCCTATGGATTGCATTTCCGGTTCATCGTTTTTAATTACGTCGCCCGAAGCGATGATCCATACGGGAAGCCTGTCGAAATTTTCCCAATCGTCAATCATATTGCCGGTTACAACATGTTCTGCTGTCAGCGCCTCTTTGCCGCCATGCCCGGTAAAGTTTACAAAAAAGACACCCGGGTTCACCGAATTATTAATGATTTCGTTTAATTGCGGATAAGTGGGAGGATTGGTTGTACTGTCAATAGGATATAAATCGAGGTAATCTTTTGCTATTATTGCTTCACTTATGTTTCCGGTAAGGGTATCGTAAAAAATTTCCGATTTGCTTAAATGCAAATTGTTATCACCATCATCGGCAATTATCATAAAATTGTTTTTCCAATCACCGAAACATTGGGGCGAACCGGAGTAGTGTATTATTTTTTGCACTACATCCGCAGCTTCGCTTTCGTTGGAAACGGGCAGACGTCCCACTGCAACATCCATATTTCCATTGTTGTTGAAAATTCCGTAGTAATCGTCGGAGGCAAATGAATTAACCGCATTATTTGATAAATCCGATTCGATAACCGGAACAAAACAGGTGTTGTTTTCCAGACGATCTTTGTAATCGTACGACCCTTTGCCCAAAAGCAGTAGATATTCGAGCCGGTTTTCGTCCCCCGAATTTGTGTAGAGGTATTTCGCAAAATTCCGGATGGCGAAAGGGTCTTTTTTTCCCGATGAAAATTCATTATAAATTTTATTTACATCCACTGTTTCAACGGTCATGCCGTTGTTGCGGTGAAAACCGGCAAGTGTTTCGGCGGCAGTGGTAAATGGCGAAGCGGTTATTATCAGCATAGCGGGTGTTTCCATTGCGTGCAGGTTCTGATTTTCCACAACCCCCTCAAATGCTGGTTCCGGAAAACTTTCGCCGTTCCAAAGGCAAAACTTTTTAATGTCGCCGGTAATGAGCTTGAAAGAGATATTGTTTCCCGAAACCGATATATCCACATTCTTCGGATTTAACGGGTTCGATACATCCCACAGGTATTTCCGTGAAGCGGGAAACTCAAATGAAAAATATGAAACATTGCCGTTTCCGGTATTTTGCGTACTTACAAAGTTTAACATGTCGCCCGAAAAAACGGGAGAAACATTCAATACCAATTCAAAATAATTGAGATAACCGGTAGCATGTTCGTTTCCTGGCAGATACTTTATTTGCAATTCAGGATTGCCTGACGAGAGGTCGAAAGAGGTTGCTTGCACGTATG
>JALVZH010000170.1:7091-9860 GCA_027022105.1 Bacteroidales bacterium
ATGTTCTGTAAAATTCAAGGGCCGGGCCGCATATGGGCATCCGGATGCTGTCGAGCAGGGTTTGGTTGTTGAGGGCAACGGAAAAATAATCGAAATCTTCCGTATCGAAATTGGCAAAAGCCGTTTTTAAGTAGTGGTTGCCTGGCATAAGGGTAAACCCGTCGGTGTTAATATGAAATGTACGTTCGGTGGTACCGGTATTAAAAGTTTCGCCCAGCCATTCTTTTCCCGTGTTTCCGGGATTTATCGAGTCGTTCTCGTGGCAAATTAAAACTTTGTACGATGTAATTGTATCGTTTGCAGGTTGGTTTGAAGAGGATTCCGTTTCGATTCTTTTTCCGGGTGTATTGCCGACGGTAAGAAAATAAAAGGTTTTGCCGGTATAGTAGTTGATTTGATGCGAAAAAAGATTGTTTTCGGAGTCGTAATCCCAAACCGTGGGGGCTTCACCGTAAAAGAGGATGTAATCATCGGGGTCGAAATGACCGTCCTGTTCGCCTGCCACAAAAATGGCAACAGGTTGCAAATCATCATAAACGGGAGAGTCGGTTGATTCGGGAAGCATGCCCGCACCGTTGCCGTAAAGTGCAATGTTTTCGGGATTGATGTTATCAACATCTATTCCGTATGAAAGCAGGTCGTCGTATGAAATACGGAAAATACCGTTGGTGTTCACGGAAACCTTGTACCAGTTTCCCGATGAGAGGACGGAATTTGCGGTTTGTGCAAATCCATTCAGATACATAAAAAGTGCAATGAGAAAAAATAATTTTTTCATGGTTAAAAATTTGGGATTAATTTGGTGTTTGAATTTTCATACACCATAATTAACGTGAGCGCAAAACATATATTATAAACTTGTCTAAAGTCTCAACATTAGATGAACTATAAAATATTGAAAACCAGAAAAGTGAATATCTTATTTAATAAACCCACCCCTACACCCCTCCAAGGAGGGGAACAATGGAATTCATTTTCTGGTTTTCAATATTTTATACTCATTGTCATCACGTTAACTTTAAACAACTTCTATGTTATAAAACGGAAAAACAAGGTTTTAATGCTTTTTCCTTAATTTCCGCTCTATCTTTTTAATGGCTTTTTGAATGGACTGGTCGGGTTCGATAATGTTATCGGCGCCCCAGAAATTAATATCTTCAAAATTGCCCACTTTTTCCGAGAAGAAATCGTTGGTTTTCAGGCGTTCACGGTAACGTGGCTTCTCAATTTTTGTGGTATCCACATCGGTAACAGCGGTTTCCGACACAATGGTATAAACGGAGCTGAACAGTCTTTTTTTCCATTTAAACCTGTAACGGGTTTCGGAACGCACGTAATTAGGGTACCATTTGTTTTTCACTTTCCGGTATTGAATAAGGTAATTTGCACTGAGGAGTTTTGCTTTCAGGCCGGCAGGTTTTTTCCTTATCATATACCGGGCAAATGCATCCAGCCGGTCGTTGGGAATACGAATTTCGGCACCTGCAAAAGCCAGCGATTTTACATCCACATAAATGGTTCCTTCGTACAGCGGAATATCCACATAATTTTTCTCGTGAAAATTGATTTTATAAGTCTCTCTGCCGTCAATGCTTACAATTCCGTCGAACGAAAAATCGTAGTAATAAATCATCTCTTCCGAAAGGATATCCCCGGGATTCTTGGCGAAATCGAGCTGCGTCATAATCAACGGCCCGCCCTGAAACTTAACCAGCAGGGTATCCATCCGTTTTGCGGTTTTCCCTTTTCTTCCTTTGTATATTTTAACGCGGTCGAAATCCACAGGATTGTCGTACGAAGCTTTATAAATATCGAGGATGGCTTCCCCCAGCGATACGTAGTTGTTGTTTTTCTTAATCCACTCACGGTAAAATCCGGTCATCATCATGGGTGAGTCGGAATAATTTTGGGGAACCTTTTCGCGTGCAGCCATTAACAGTTGCAGCGGCCCAAGGTCACGGATAACAACCTCTTTGATGTTAATGGTTGCCGGTTTCAGCAATATCCGGTTTTTTACAAAACGTAATTTTTCGGGATTTAAATACCGGGTTCTATAACCCATCATGCTAATACCCAGCTTTTTGTTAGAAAATTTATCAGGAATTTTTATTAAAAACCGTCCGTCCGGATTGGTAACGGTACCTATGTTGGTTCCTTCAACAAAAACGGAAGCAAAAACCAATGGGTGTTTGCCGGCGGAATCCAAAACGATTCCCTTGTAAACATGATAATTGTTGTTGTTTTGACCGGTCTGGGCAAGTATGGTTCCAGTAAATAACGATTGAAAAAATATCCAGACAACAACAAACACGGAAATTTTAAAAACGGATGATATTGATTTCATGATGTAACCCCCCTTTTATTATAAAAATTCAAAGGTACTATAAATTGTGTTTAAAATCAAGGTTTAATGCCGGGGTACGGTTTGCCTTGCGTAAAAGGAAAACAAATTTATTTTTCGGGAACAGAAGGTATTTTAGTAAGGTTTTCGAACCGGTAAACAAAGAGGTATTTGGCAATTTTGCCGTTTCTGTAAACGGGAATTGTATCCGCAGGCAGTTCTTTTTCAAAACATGACCTGATTTGCCTTCCGGGAGGCCTGAAATAACGGGTGTCGGTAAGGTAATAGGCGTTCATCCCTGTATGAAATCCGCCCCGCAGACGGTTGATGCGTGCATATTCGTGTATGTCCTGTAAAGGGCCGGTGGCAAGTGCTTTCATACCGAGGGGGTAAGCGGCGTAATAATCATAATTGGCCAACGGAAACCA
>JALVZH010000171.1 GCA_027022105.1 Bacteroidales bacterium
TCCGTTAATTTCGTCACCGGAAAAGGTATATTCTTTCGACCATTCCATAGTTCCACCGGGTGACAACTTTGCCACAAAAAGTTTTTCAATAAATATTTGGTTTTCATACCAATTTACATTTCCTGTCACCACATATCCCGAGTCGGAGGTTTGGCATGCCGAATTTAGTATCAAATTATGCTCTGTTACAATGGTAGTTGTCCATATTGTGTCGCCATCAGTTGTCATTTTCAGGCATACACCTTCATCGTTTTCGTTTTGGTCATTTTTATAATATCCACATATAAAATATGCCGAATCAAATGTGTTAATGGCACCGGTAAATTCAAAAGCGGCTAAATTTGGCGGATTTCCTGCGTTTCTAAAAGCTTTTGCCCATACGAAATCACCATTTGAATCAACTTTTAACACCATGCCCATGTTTGTACTCCATTCGGTATTTCCCACAATTAAAAAACCATTGTCATATGTTGATAACGATGCATGCTCGTAATAGGTATTATCCGGAGCGGTAAATACTTTCGAAAAAGTGTTCTGCTGGCTGTAAGCATTACCAAAGCTTAAAACAACGGTAAAAAGAATTATTATTTTTTTCATGATTTTATTGTTTTAAACGGTGATTTGACCTGATTTTATCTGATTTTCCATTCTACAAATATAAACATCTTATAGATAAATATTGAAAAATCAGAGAGATATTTTGGATATGGTTGGAATAATGTATGAACGTTGTCAATATTTTGTATGAGTTTGTATTAAGTAAACCTGTTCCCTGTGATGCAAAAGAAGTCGTAAAGCGGAAGCCTGCCCGTTCTGATAAAAACAGATATTCAACCGCATATAAAAACGGAATTTATCCCGTAACCTATATTCTTATTCGTAAACAAACAATTACCGAAAAGGGTTATTTTCGCAAAAAAATGTGTGACTTTGAAATACGTAAAAAAGGGAAACAGAGCAAAACAGCCTGTAACTGAAAAGGTGATCTGGAAACCGGGAACCATGCTCTATCCGTTGCCTGCAGTAATGGTGAGTTGCGGCAGCACACCCGATGAGTACAACATCATAACCGTAGCCTGGACCGGTATTGTCAATACCAATCCGCCCATGTGTTACATTTCGGTGCGCCCCGGGCGCCATTCTTTTGATATCATTAAGAAAAACCGTGAGTTTGTCATCAATCTCACTACCAGAGAGCTTGCCTTTGCTACCGACTGGTGTGGTGTAAAATCGGGCAGGGATTTCGATAAATTCAAAGAGATGAAACTCACGCCAGGAAAAGCGCAAAAGGTGCAGGCACCGTTAATTATGGAATCGCCGGTCAATTTGGAATGCAGGGTTACGGAAATCATCCCGCTGGGAAGCCACCATATGTTTCTGGCAGAAATTGTGTCGGTAAACGCTTCTGCCGGATATCTGAATCCAAAAACCGGCGCTTTCGACCTGTCGAAAACAAATCCCATTCTCTATTTGCATGGTAAATATTATGAAACAGGTGATTTTATCGGCAGGTTCGGATTCAGCGTTCAGAAAAAGAAGAAAAAACCGTTGAAGAAAAATAAAAAACCGCCCCACAAATTGTAAGACGGTTTTTAATAATAACATTGTTTAAGTAACTTCTATCGCTTCATCACTTTCATTACTTTTGTCTGGCTTCCATTCTGAACGGAAACAAAATAAATCCCACGGGACAATCCGTCAAGTTGCAAAACGGTTTCACCGGATTTGGCCACACGATGTACCAACTCTTTACCCTGCACATCCATCAGGCGCACGACAGCATCTGCCGGTGCATTGACAAGAATACGGTTTACGGCAGGATTGGGATATACCTTCAGTTCGTTCCACCCGTTTTGGGCAATACCGTCGTAAATATCCACCATAAAGCCGTTTTCCAACACCAGGTCATCAACAAAAACATCGTATTTCCCAACCCGAGCATCTTCGGGAATGGAAAAATCGGCAACAATGGATGTTGCACTTTGAACTGTTACTGCGTCCGGTGTAAGTACGATGCTGTTGTCGTCGTGAAACTTGAACACCACCGCGGGTGAGCCGCTCCAGGCGGTATTTTCGCCGGTGATTGTAATCTGACCTGTCCAGCCCTGTTGCGCTTCCGAGGGGTCAACATCCGTAATGGCGGGAACCGGTGGAATATACTGATTAACAGTTTTACTGGTCAGGTATATTACATCGCCCGATGTATTTCCGTTTCCATTGGCTGCATTGAGAGCAGCATAAAATTTAACCGCCGAACCGCCGTTGGCCGGTGCTGTCCACTGCATGGTCCAGGTATTGCTGTTTCCCTGTGGTGTTGTTCCTCCCGAAGTGTGGGTAACGGCATGGTTTCCGTTTACCAGTTTGGTGCGCGAAGGCTCCAGCAGTGCCAGTGTTCCGAATTTACCTCCGAAGTTATCCTCGGCCGTCAGTTCGAAGCCGAATTTCGATACTCCCGCATGAGTGCCGGTAAGCGTTACGGTGTAAGAAGTGCCGGGGGTGTATCCCTCAGGGGGAATATCGGTGGTTATCCAACCGGATGCCGTTTGTGGTGTGCCGTTGTGACATTGGGTACAATTGGTACCGCCGTCACCCGGACTGCCCGTTTTGCCACCCGGACTTCCTCCCGAATAGCTGTACAATAAAAGGATTCCCGGAACGGTGAAAATTAACAATAAGTAATAGATTTTTTTCATGGTTATTTAATTTAAGTTAATGATTTATTGACGTTATCATATTATTTATGTAAAAATCGAATGAGTAAATCCAGATATATCTGGTATAACATGAATTAAATCTTGCTTGCCGCGAGATTTAATCCGGGTAATTCGTGTAATCCGGTGATAAAAAATCATCGAATTATGCGGATTTAACGAATTATCGTTCTTTTTTGTGCCGATGGCACAAAAGGTCTTACAATTCATTTTCACTATGTTAACTTTAAACAACTTTATTATTCTGTCAGTTTAAAGGCTGCCACCCTGTTATCGAAAAAGGTCGGGATTAAAAGAGTACGCTCTTTGGAAATATACCCCAAATCGGCGGCATTGATTTTTTCGTTCGTCGTATTCCTTAGAACAACAGGCGGTATATTTATTCCCGTCAGTTGCACTTTGCCTTTCCAGTCGGAAATGATAAACCGGAGATTACCAACGGGTATCAAACCGTCAATCATTCCGCCGGCTTCCACAAGCGCTTTTTTCTCCCCTGTTATCCATTTCAGTTTTAATATCTTCCCGTTTTTATCCAGCCTGGCAATATAGCCGTTGCCATCTTTGGCTGATGGATTACCATTGATACAGGAAACATATATATTTTGAGTTACCCGGTCGTAAAGAACCGATTCGGGAACCTGCAAAATCTTTTCCGTTTCCCACAGGGGAACAAGCGTTTGTCCGGTTGCGGAAAAAAGCATTACCGCAAAAAGAGCGGACAAAAACAGACGGTTCAATTTCATTTGAAAACTATTTTTTCACAAAATTAAACCAAAATACCTCTAAGGGGAAACATTAACACTTAATTAACAAAGAAAGAAGTTATTTTAATGAATTAATAAACGAACTTGTTTAAAATCTAATAAAACGGTTATACTGAAGTTGTTTAAAGTTAACGGGATGACAATGGATATAAAATGTTTAGACTTTAAACAAGCTAACTATAAGATATTGGAAACCGGACAGGTGAATATATTTTTTTATAAAAAACTCAAAACGACCATTTAATCCGCACGTAATACATTTGGCCGTAGTCGCCGAATTCCGTTCTGTCTTTGCCGAAAAAAAGCTGCCCCATGAACAGGAACTCAAGGTTATCGGTTAAACTGAAATCCAGCGATGGCCCAGCAAAAAAAGAACCGTCGTTGGGATTGATGATGGACGATATATCGGCCTTGACGAGCGGAGTGACGGGATAGGAAATCTGTGCAAAGAGGTCGAATTTTGAAAGCGTAAGTGTTTTGGGTGAAAGATTACCGGTAAAAAAGTTGAGTCCCATGGAAGCGGGCCCGGTGGTTCCTTTGCTGTTGTAAATAAACGATCCGTTGACAAACAGGCTATTGCCAAACGTATAGTTTAATCCCGCCGAAGCCACCCATTGTCCGGTGGTGTCGGCAAAGTTGTCTTTATCCCTGAACCAGCTGACTTCTCCGGTAAAGCCTGCTCCCCCTATTTGTCCGTCCCATCCGGCACCGGCTGCCACATCATCTTCCATTACTCCGCCCAAAACCTGAAAATCGTAATGAAACAGGTGGAATTTATACATCCCTGCCAGCGTGAGTTTTTTTTGGGAATTTAATTTGGCGGCCAGTTGCAGTGAAGAAAAATCACCCGTATAAAACTGCATCAGCACTGCGTCGCTGCCGGGGCGTTCCACATAATCGAAATCGAAAAAGTTGTAGGTATTGAAAATATCGTTGGGATTCCAAATCATATTTAACCCCCAGTTGATGCGCTGCCGGCCAACGGTCAGTTCAAATTTATCGAGTGTCCATTTCAGATACAAACGGTCAATGTTGGTGAGAAACAGGTAAGAGGTATCTCTTGCCCAGCGGAAAGTCAGGTCGGCATAGCCGTAATCTTTTTCAAGCATATCGGAATAAAAGGGATACAAATCGGCCATCATGGGGCCGAAATAGAAATTGTTTCTGATTCCCGCGTGCAAGGTCAGATTACCGGTTGGATACCACGATGCATTAATCCGGTTGTAAGCCCCCGACATGTTGTTCCATCTGGGGATATCCTCCGGCGCCCAGGTATTGTTTATGTATTCGAAAAAACCCGAAACGGCAAAAGAGGATTGAGCCGTTACGGTTTTATTACCCGCAAAAAGAAGTAAAAACAGAATGATATGTACCGCATAACGTTTCATAAAAGCAACATCTGAATTTTCAAAACCATCTACCTACGCTATCCGTTCGTCACCCACCACTTTACCGTCGTCTATGGTTACAATCCGGCGTGCTTTGTCCATTACCCGTTTGTCGTGTGTGGCAAAGATAAAGGTGGTGTTATACTTTTTGTTCATTCCGGCCATAATGTCCAGCAATTCGGATGTGGATTTCGAGTCGAGGTTTGCGGTGGGTTCGTCGGCAATAACAAACCTGGGTCCCGAGGCCAGCGCCCTTGCTACGGCAACCCGCTGCTGCTGCCCGCCTGAAAGTTGTCCCGGCTTGTGATCCATTTTGTCGGCCAGCCCCACCGCTTCGAGCAGCTCTTTCACTTTTTGTTCACGCTCTTTTTTCGGACGTTTTTGCAAAACCATAACAAACTCGGTGTTTTCCTTTGCCGTAAGAACGGGAATGAGGTTATAGGCCTGAAAAACAAATCCTATATTGTGCAAACGGAAATCAATTAACTGACCCGATTTAAGGTTCTTTATATTTGTTCCGTTAAGGATAATATCGCCTTCCGTAGGCAGGTCGAGGCCGCCGATAATATTCAGCAAAGTGGTTTTTCCCGAGCCCGAAGGCCCCACAATAGCCGTAAATTCTCCCTCTTCAATTTGCAAATCCACACCCCTGAGGGCATAAACGGGAACTTTTGTTTCGTCGTAGGTTTTGTGAATGTTTTTTGCTTCTATAATGCTCATTTTTTTATATTTTAGTTAATTCATGATTAAAATTCATTGTTACGGATGGCCGTTGCGGGTTGCAGTTTGAGGGCTTTGCGAGCCGGCGAAATGGCTGCAATCAGCGCAAGCAGTATCACCATAATTATTGTGGTAATATAAAAACCCGTATTCACTCTGAAATAGATAATTGCCGAATAACCGATGGCATTCATCCCTTCGCCGAGGGCAGTGAGGTCGAAACCGTAAACAGCATAATGGTGCACCACCAGCAGGCTGACAGCCAAACCCAGTATTGCCCCTGCGAGTGAGAGAAACAGTGTTTCGAGCATAATCATGCTGAAAACCCGCTTTTTGTTCATCCCCAGCGCCATAAGCATTCCTATTTCGCGGGTACGCTCCATTATGGCCATTACCATGGTATTGACGATGGCAAATGCCAAAGCAATGAGGATAACCAGCATAAAAATAAATGAAAACATATTGGTCATTTCAATTATTGATTTAATCAGCGGCTGGATGTCGTACCAGGTTCTGACGGTTATTTTTCCCGATTGCACCGCCGCCTGAAAATCCCGCTTTATTTTATGAACCACCACATCGGTTTTGCTGTTGTCGTTGAGCCTTATTACCAACTCATGTGCACTTTGCGGTGAAAATCCCGCCAGTGCTGCCAAATCGCTTTTTTTAACAAAAAGGTTGGCCACATCGAACATGGTGTTTGAAGTTTTGTAAATACCCACAATTTCAAAAGCTCCGCTGGTAATTGTTCCCGTGGTGTCGGCAAAGGTAACAATGATGCGGTCGTTCAGTTTCAAATCCAGTTTTTTCGCCAGTTTTTGACCCGCCACAGCAGGTATCCTCATTTTGCTGTTGAAATATTCCCCTTCTGTTATGTGGTTGTGAATATCGCTCACTATGTGCTCTTTTTCGGGAACGACACCGATAAGGTTTACCCCTGCACCCGCACTGGCCGAAGAGGCCATGGCCAGGCACCGCAGATGTGCCGACACTCCTTTTGTTTCCGGGTACTTACTTATGGTATTTTCAAGCGCCGTTACATCCGGTAGCAGATATTGAATCTCGTTGTTTAACAGGTATTCCGGATTGTGAATCTGAATATTGGCCACTTCGTTTGAGATGGCAGCCTCAACCCGCTGGTCGGCCATACCGGTCATCAATCCGTCGGAAACCACGCCTCCGACAATTCCGATTGCTATGGCCAGAATAATAACCGTGCTGCGTGCCTTGTTGCGCCATAAATTTCTCCAGGCTATTGATATTAACATCGCTTTATATTTTAATGCCTAAAGGCGTTTAACACATTGAATCTGAATAAATAAATAACCGGATAGAGTACCGACAACATGGATAATCCGGCAATAATGGCTATCTGCCTGACAAACAACACGGGGCTGTTGCTAAACGGCAACACCGGATCAATATTAAACTGCAGGTACATCTTGGCCATTTCACCGGTAATGGGTATGGGATTGGAATGCAGATAATGTATTACCGGCGTTATAACCGCAACACCTGCCAGAATACCGATAAAAGTAATAATGATAATTTCCATTACACTTACCCAAACCAGTCGCGACCGTTTCATCCCGATGGAAATCATTACGGCATACTGTTTCCGTTTTTCCATGGTCATCATCAACACGGTGCTCAAAATGCCAAAGGCGGCAATAACGTAAAGGATCAGAAGCATCAACTGTCCCGACATATTATCAATTTTGATGGCCTGCAACATGTCCGACAAAATGGTTTTCCAACTGATTACCTCAAAGGCGGCTCCCAGTTTCTTTTTCAGATTTCGCCGGATGACGGGAACATCTTTTTCATTGTCCACAAACACGGCAACGGTTGTAAGAATGCCCGGCTCGTAAGGATAAATAAAGGTTTGGGCCTGTTGCAGACTCATAAAAACCACCGAACCGTTTATTTCGTTGGAAGGAAAATGAAAAATGCCGGAAACCTTGTAAATACCGTATGCGGTAATGCCGTGGTATCCCTGCCCGATAAGCACCAGACTGTCGCCTGTATCAATACCGAGGTACTCTGCCATTTTATCGCCTATGAGTACGGCCTGCCGGTCGTCGCTTATCATGGAACCGCGGACGATTTTACCCGAAAGATTCAACTGGCTGTCTTCCCGCTCCAAATCGCCTCCGGTAATCATCACCCCTTTTGTCTTTTCGCCGAAGGATGCAAGGGAAAATGTTTCGGCCCGGGGCAACGCTTTTGTAACACCTTCGGTACTTTCAATTTTTTGCATCAGTTGCGGGGTTTCAAAAAATGCCCGGTCAATGGTCTGGTTATCCTGATATCCCGTGTCGTGCACCTGCAGGTATCCGGTTTGATTTACTCCGGCGGAAATCATCTGTGCATAAGAGCCCAACTGCATCGAACGCATAAAAAGCGCCAACACAATGGCAATAAATACCGAAGTTCCGGTTAAAATAGTCCTTCTCCGGTTTCGCCACAAACTCCGCCAGGCTATTTTCAATAAGGTTTTCATTTTAAAATGTTTTGTTTATGATTGTTTGCGGATTACAGCTTTCTCGGCCTCAACCGCTTCATATTCTGAATTGTAAAAAACGATTTATTGATCCCCTTTACATTAAATTCCTGATGCAAAATATCAATTACCGTTTTGTTTCCCTGTTTTATTTTGGAAATCATCTCCATGTGCGCCGGCAACAGTCTTCCTCCCATCTTCCTGATGTCGGAAGCGATTTCCGTTTTAATAAGCTTTCCGTGCGTATCGTAATATTCCACTTTGTGTGTAATCAGATGCTGCTTGTCAATCCACATAATGATTTTTCCCCACACCACGGCAGCTTCGGGAAGAGGTTTTAATTCAATTACATGGCAATCGTAACCGTCAAGCGTCTCACTGCCTTTAAATGCATGTGAATAGTCGGTAATGATGCTTTTCTGTTTCATCAGGTCGTTATTGGTAAAATCGGAACCCATCCACGACTGCATCATCATCGAAGGCGGTATTTTAATGGTGCGGTTAATGGCAGGCACATAATTCCACATGTCGTTTCCGCTTTTCAGAAACACCTGCCCTTTGTCGCGCGCCGGTGCGGTGATATAGGTTATGTAGTAGTCTTCGCCCAGCGACCAGTTTTGCATGCTGATGGTTCGCTGCCAGGTGGGTCGCACAATGGTCATCTTCATTACGCTGAAACTCGATTTGCCGAGGAACAGGTTAAACGATTTTTGCACCACCTCTTTGGCCGTCAGTTTTGTATCCTGGGCATGTATTGCAGGCAGTGCAACCATCAGCAACACAATGGCAATCAATATTTTATTTTTAGATTTCATTTTACCGGTATTTAAATTAACAATTCTATAATCAGGTTTTTCACATCGTCAAGCGGATACTCTTCGGGGGCGATAACATAATCCATTGCAATACCGTCCATCAACGAACCGATAAGTAAAGAATAGGCCAAAGGGTTTTTTACTCCTTTTTTTTGATAATAGGCCGATATGGGAACAAGATAGGCGGCAATCATTTCGTTCAGCTCCTCTTTTATCAGGTCGGAAACACCCGGCTGGGTAATGACGGCAATGTATAGTTTCCAATAATGAAATTCGGTTTTCATCATTTGAATGTTTCTTTCAATTAAACGGATTAATGTCTCCCGGGTTATTTCGTCTCCCTGAAGCTCTTCCACTTCGGCCATCATTTGCCTTATCCCGTCAAGGATTATCTCTTTCAGCAAAGCCTCTTTGCTTTCAAAATAATTATACATCAAACCTTTTGAGATGCCTGCCTCCTCCGCAACCCGGCTTACCGTTACGGTTTGGAACCCCCTTTCGGCAAAGCATTTCAGCGCGGTGGCCATGATGGACCTCTTTCTGATTTTTCTTATCTCATCAAATTGTTCCTTTGTTCTCGGTGACATATCTGTTTTTTTAACTGAACGGTCGGTCAAAGATAAATAAATTTTTTTAAAAAAACATACTGTCTGTTTTTTATTTCGAAGTTGTTTAAAATCAAATTATTTGGTTAAAGATAGACCAATCCCAAACTTTTCTATTTTTACAATGATTTAAAACGGATATTATATCAGAGAAAAAAAGCAGATGAAACGGATTTATTTATTGTGTTCCTTACTCTTAATTTTCACGACAACAAGGTCAAACGCTCAGGCCGATTACGAAAACGAGCAGGTTACCGGGATAAACAAGCTGCCCCCGCATGTTCAAACCGTTCCTTATGCAGACAGTAAGGCTGCTATCGCAATGGATGAG
>JALVZH010000172.1 GCA_027022105.1 Bacteroidales bacterium
AAAAGTGAATATCTTTTTTTAATAAACCCACCCCTCCCCCTCCAAGGAGGGGAATAATGGAATTCATTTTCTGGGTTTCAATATTTTATACTCATTGTCATCACGTTAACTTTAAACAACTTCTTTTCTGTTTTGCACCGTATTATGCACAGTGCATAGATATTTTTCTCTTTCAGGGCAACAAGCGATACCTCTTGCTTATTGACCGCATTTTAATACTTCTTTTTTACATGCACCGGACACTTTCCTTATCTTTCCTCAGCAGGGTCTATTTTTTTACTAATTTTGCGCCCTGATTATGGTAACTGTTTGGATGATAATTGTAACCCTTTTGCTCTCCGCCTTTTTCTCGGGAATGGAGATAGCTTTTGTAAGTTCCAACCGGTTAAAACAGGAGCTTGATGTAAAACGTCATGTTTATTCGGCCCGCCTGCTGTCCGATTTTTATAAAAATCCCTCAAAATTTATCGGTGCTCTTTTGCTTGGCAACAACATCGCTTTGGTCATATACGGTATTGCCGCGGCTGCCTGGCTCGAACCTGTTTTAAAGCATAACTTGCCGACTTCACTACACTCGGAATGGTTTATTCTTTTTTCTCAAACTGTAATCTCTACGCTGATTATACTTATCGCCGCCGAGTTCCTCCCCAAGATCCTTTTCCGTATCAGTCCCAACAAATCACTCAATTTTTTTTCCATCCCCATTTGGCTCATTTACTACCTGCTGTATCCGCTTATTATGATTTATATCGGAATTACGGAGTTTATCATAAAATATCTGTTCAGAATAAAGATTTCGGAAGACTCTTACAAATTCAGCGCGGTTGATTTGGATGAATATGTAAAAGAGTATCAGCCCGATGAGGAGGAGGGAGAGGAGATAAATCAGGAAATCCAGATGCTGCAAAATGCCATGGAGTTTAAAAATGTAAAACTCCGCGATTGTATGGTTCCGCGCACCGAGATAGACGCCATTGAAATGAACGAGAGCATTGAGAACCTGAGAAAGATGTTTACTGATACGGGGCACTCAAAGATTATGGTGTATGAAGAAAATATTGATAACCTTCAGGGATATGTGCATGCCTACGATATGTTTAAAAAACCGGAATCCATTAAAGAGATATTACGGGAAGTAAACGTATATCCCGAAACCATGGCTGCCAATAAACTGTTGAGCTTTTTTATTAAAAACCACAAAAGCATTGCCGTAGTGGTGGACGAATTCGGCGGAACCTCGGGCATTGTTACCATGGAAGATATTATTGAGGAGATTTTCGGTGAAATTGAAGATGAATACGACAAAGATGACGAACCGGAAGAACAGATAAGCGAAAATGAGTTTGTCTTCTCGGCCAGAGCCGAAATCGATTATCTAAACGAAAAATACAACCTGAATATTCCCGTCTCGGACGAATATGAAACCCTTGCAGGATTTATTATCAGGTACCACGAAAGCATTCCCGAAGCAGGCGATGAAATAGAAATCCCGCCCTATTCTTTCAAAATATTAAAAGCCAGCGGAAACCGCCTCGAACTGGTACAAATGAAAATTGAAGAAAAAGAGAGTGCAAAAGATTCCTGATTCCTTAATACAATATTACCGCATGTATCTCTCCCGCTGTGGGTAATACAAAAAACTCAAGTACGTAGGTGGTAATACTCACCAAGATACTGAATACCAACGCACTCCAAAAATTTTTCACTTCAAAATCCGTAATAAACCAACCTGCCATTAATACAATAAGCGCATTAAGTACCAACAGAAAAAGGCCAAAGGTTAAAACGGTTATGGGAATGGTGAGGATAAGCATGGCCGGATAAACAAAGAAGTTAAGCATGGCTATAACCACGGCAACCCAGAATGATGTCCAAAAAGTACTTCCTTTAATGCGTATTCCGGGCAAAATCTTTCCCACAATAATGATAGCTGCCACGGTAATCAGAAATTTTAATAATGAATAAAGCATATTTTTTTGTATTAAAATGATACATTAAATAAGAAATCAAAGGTAGCTTTTTTTTGATTAAGCTGTTGCGAATATCGAACCCCCAGTTCCACTTCGGGAAAAAGGCTCAGGAAGTGCCAGTTGGTGAATAATTCCGCTCCGGCCGAACTTTTTTTAGCCCATTGGTGGTTATCCAAATCATACAGGCTGTCGTAAAACAACCGGGTATAAATACGTTTCAGATAAAAAACCGCCGGAACATCCCAGTCGGGGTAAGCAATGGGAATGGCATAATCGGCTTTAATTACAACGCTGCCCGGATATTGCAATCCGGTAAACCCGCGGGGAAAAAGTATGGCATTGCTGAAGTTGTAATATCCCTTTTGCTGTTGCTGAACACCTGCATAAAACCTGAATCCCTGATGTTTCACAATTCCGGGAAGATACAACACAACCTGTGCCGCCATCTGTTTTGAAATACTGTCGGAAAAGAGGGAACTGCTGTAGCGACCGTTGAGATGAAGTCCGAAAGCAGGAAAAATGTCTTTTCGCGACCGTTTGATTTGCCGGTAGGCAAAAAGAGAGGCCGAAGCTATGGTAAGCCTGTCCTCTTTAAAAGAGACGGGGCTGTCAGAATCCATCTTCAAAAACCGCTGATGCAAGGTAACGGAAGGAGTTATCCCCTGTAACCACTTTCCTGAATTAAGATTAAGCGGAACTTTCACCGTAACCGAGAGATTTGTCTCTTTCCATTTTGCCACTTGGGCATTCCCGTCCCGGTCGGTAAAAGAGTATCTGCGTCCGCCATAGGATACATTGACACCGATAACCGGATACCAGCCGTAATAATCGAATCCGAAAGCAACTTTGCCGGTTTCTTCGTTCAGGTCGTACAGATAGCTTAACGTACTTACGGCAGTACTCAGGTTGTTTTGCGACATAAGGGTTATCCCCGGCTGCACCGTATAATTATCCGCATCAATATTGAGCGGCCCCCAACTGTAAGGATGAAACAGATGCCCGAGACGGCTGTATTTCTTAACGGGATATGCCGAATCGGGAACAACGGCACTGTCTAAAACAAACGTTGAATCGGTCACCAAATCGTCCACAGGATAATGAGCCGGTTGAAAACCGCTGCCGAACTCCTCCAAAGCAAGCGTATCGAATTCCACAAATGCGGGTTTGTAACCGTCGGCGGTATAGGTGGAATAGACGAGTTTGTTGCTTCCTGAAACACCTGATGTCCAAACAGCTCCGTATGCCGGCTCTTTCAGTTTGTACAGTTTGCCGGTGGATATCTTTAATGCGTACAAAACATCCTTTCCGGTAAATGTACCGGTAAACAATATATAGCCATTATAAAAAACCGGATATTTTATCTCTGCAAAAGTAAAAGGTGTTAACCTCCTCATTTTGCCCGTTTTGGCACTAATAAGAACAATCTGTTTTCCTTTTTTACTTAAAACCACCGCAACAATGGCGCTACCGGCTTCCGCCCAACGGGGAGTAAGGAAATTTATGTTTTCTTTTGTACGGAAGCGGTGTATTTCTTTTCCCGATATCCGGTCTATAATAACCAGAGCGCTTTTGCCCTTGTTATCAAAATGGACGGCAACTATTTTTGACCCGTCAGGCGACAATGCCGGAGCAAACAGGCGGCTTTTGCGGGTTATTTTCTTTAATTTTCCCGTTTTGAAATTATAAATTCTGATAACAGAGTAATCGCGATTGCTCCAGCGCGGGTCAAAACCCTTTTCGTTCCAGCAAATCAGGCTGTCGTTGGCCGAAAGTGATTCTTTAAAATCGAATCCGGGTGTAAAAAGCACTTTTTCGGTACCGTCGGGTAAAACCCTGACAAAACGGGTGATGTCATCAATACTGTTTTTCTCGCAAATAAAACTGCCGTCGGATAACAGGTTAGGAAAGCGATAAGAGGCATAAAATTTATTTTTTACCGGAACCGTGTTTTCAATTATCTGATTTTGTTCTTTTTCCCATTTTGTTTTCAGTTTGTTCATTGTCCGGTTGTAAAACCCCACTTTGCCGTTTCCGGTGGTTTTTTTCAGGCTCCGGGTAAACGGTACCAAAGTATAAGGTTTTCGTGCCACACGGTTAAGCATATTGTCCCACATTTCCATACCGTATGCGCCAATTCCCTCCGTTACCAACCGATAGCCGAGGGTATAATGGTCGGGGACAAAATCCTTATACGATCCGAACAGTGCTTTGTCGTATTTGTATATCCGTTTGTCAAGAACCTGCGCTTTTAACGTAACGGTAAACTCAGGCACACGTCCGCGCCCGCTTTTGCTGTGGACGGTTTCACTGTAAACGGCATCGCCCTCGATAAACCAAAACGGCAAAAAGGTGCCGAATACGGCAGCAGCTCCCTGCTGTCCGAAGAGGTAATACAAACCTTTGGTAAAGCCCCGGTACATTTTTTCCATTTGTACTACATGCCGGTACTCGTGCAGCGACAATTGATCCTGCCACATCTGCGGATAGGTATCCTGCGGGGGCATTTCAAAAAAATCGGCATGAAAAGGTGCGGGGGAAACCATGGCATTGGAAACCGTGGACTGATTGTGTAAAACAACGGTTATCCGCTTTTGATGCGGTTTATACGGTTTGCCGACAAACGCACTGCTCAAACTGATTACATTGGCGTAATAGCTTGCTATTGAATCGTATCCGGCAGGAAAAACCAGTTGTATTTTGTCTGTTTTTATCTGTTTCCAGCGTACTGATGCGGGGTCTTGTCCCGTAAGGTAATATTGTGAGAAAAGAGAAAATCTTACTGAAAAAATCAAAAACAGCAGAAGTACGGATTTTTTTATCATCGGGTTTGTATCTTTATTACAAAGATACCAAATTTGGCTTTCTAATTAAACTCTTTTTTAATCTGATCCACCCACTTTTTAATACGTTGTGGTGTCAGGTTTTTCTGGTTGTGTTCGTCAATTACAAGACCGACAAACCTGCCGTCGATATCGGCCAGCGAAAAATAATAATCGTATCCTTCAACGGGCCATTCGCCGACGATTACACTTTTATCGGGCAGGCGACAATAAAGGGTGCCCAGCCCGTCAACAAAACTCTCGGGATACTCTTTTTGATCGCCCAGTCCGAACAAGGCAACTTTTTTTCCCGTAAAATCAAAATTTTCAAATTGATCGATAAACCGCTCCCAGTCGTCCTGCATTTCGCCAATGCCCCATGCCGAGGTACCGAAAATCAGGTTGTCGTATTTTTTCATATCCTCGAGAGTACTGTTTTTCAGATTGTAAACATCAACTTCGGCACTTTTTCCGAAAGCCTCTTTTATTTGACCGGCAACTTTTTCCGTCATGCCGTAAGTAGAGCCGTAAAATATTCCAACAGGTTTCATCTTATTTATATTTAATATAAATTAGTCGGCAAAAATAGATGTTTTGGGAAACCATTTGTAAAAAGCCTTAAAAAAATGCACTTTAATTTATCTGATTAATGCCTGCACCTGGTTTGAAAAAAAGGGGGGTACTTTACCTGAAAAATTGGTTTACTTTTGCAGCAAATCTTGAATATGCTTGGATATATTGTTTGGAATGTAGAGCCCGAAATCTTTCAAATCCCTGAAACATGGCCGGTTATCGGCGGTTTTGCAGTACGCTGGTACGGGTTGCTCTTTGCTCTCTCGTTTATTTTGGGATACATTATGGTGAAAAAGATTTTTGCCAAAGAAAACATCCCCGAGAAACTGCTGGATGAACTCTCAACCTACATGGTTGTTTTCACCATTCTCGGGGCACGTCTCGGACATGTATTTTTTTACGAACCGCACTATTTTCTGGCCCATCCCTTAGAGATACTTCAAATATGGAAAGGAGGGCTTGCCAGCCATGGTGCGGGCATCGGGATTTTGATTGGTATTTACATTTTTGCAAGAAAAAATAAACTTCCTTTTTTATGGGTGATGGATCGCATTGTTATACCGGTGGCATTATCGGGATTTTTTATCAGAACCGGCAACCTGATGAATTCTGAAATTTTCGGTTATCCCACCACACTGCCTTGGGGATTTGTTTTTGTAAACGCTTCCGATCCGGCATTGGCTGCGGGGCCTCATCATCCCACACAAATTTACGAAGGATTGAGCTATCTGATTATCTTTTTTGTTTTGTATCGCTATTATTGGAAAAAGATTGATACCGGAAAACTGTACGACGGAAAGATTTTCGGGTACTTTCTGATTGCCGTTTTTACCATGCGGTTTTTAATAGAATTTTTGAAAGAGCCCCAGGAATATTGGGAAAAAAGCATGATATTGGATATGGGACAATTGTTGAGTATTCCTTTTATTATAGGCGGAATAGTGATAGTTTGGTATACCAACAGAAGAAAATTTGCATTTAAAAAATGAAGATATTAACATATTTTAGAATAGATTAAGGAATGCCCTATTGGATTTTTTTTACTTTCGCCACAAACATGTTGAAAATTAGCCGTAATGAATCAATTTAAAAAACTTAACAACATCATCGGGTGGATAATTTTTGCCATTGCCACCGCCGTTTACATGTCAACTTTAGAGCCCACAGCCAGCTGGTGGGATTGTGGGGAATACATTGCAACAGCATATAAGTTGCAGGTTGGGCACCCCCCCGGAGCACCGCTGTTTCAGATGCTCGGGCGTTTTTTCTCGCTGTTCACATCCAATCCTGAACACGTAGCCTTTATGGTAAACACCATGTCGGGGCTTTCCAGTTCCTTTACCATTTTGTTCCTGTTTTGGAGCATTACCATGCTGGCAAAAAAGATTTACGTTAAATCGCCTGAGGACACCCTTACCAAAGGCCAGATGTGGGCGGTTCTCGGTGCAGGTATGGTCGGTTCGCTGGCTTATACTTTTACCGATTCGTTCTGGTTTTCGGCTGTGGAAGGTGAAGTTTACGCCATGTCGTCGTTCTTTACCGCAGTGGTATTTTGGGCTATCCTTAAATGGGAAGAGGTTGCCGATAAATCCTCAGGTTATCGCTGGATACTGCTCATTGCTTATCTTACGGGACTTGCCATTGGCGTTCACCTGTTAAACCTGCTTGCCATTCCGGCTATTGTTTATGTATTTTATTTCAAAAAATACAAATTTTCCTGGAAAGGGTTTATCTATGCAGGCCTTATTGCAGTAGGTATTCTGTCGCTTATTATGTACGTCATCATACCGTGGGTTGTTAATTTGGCAGGACAAACCGAGCTTTTCTTTGTTAATACCATCGGACTTCCCTTTAATTCGGGAACTATTATTTACTTCCTTGTTCTTATCGGCCTCATTGTGTGGGGATTGATATATACCCGTAAAAAAGGAAAAACGGTTTGGAATACGGCTATTCTTTCGGTTGTATTGATATTAATCGGATATTCATCATTTTTTATGCTGATTATCAGGGCCAATGCAAATCCCCCCATCAACGAAAACGACCCGAAAGATGCGTTGGGGATGCTGTCGTACCTTAACCGCGAACAGTACGGTACCTGGCCGTTATTGTACGGACAGTATTACAATGCGCCCATAGTAGGACGTGAAGACGGAACACCGGTTTATAAAAAAGATAAAAAACTGGGAAAATATGTTTTAAAAGACGACCGCAAAGGAACCATTCCGGTATATGACCCCCGTTTTATGACCATTTTCCCGAGAATGTGGAGCAGCCAGAAACCGAGTCACATAAAGCTGTACAAACAGTACGGAGGAACCAAAGGAATCCCCATAAAAGTGCAACAGGAAGACGGTTCTTACAAAACATTGTACAAACCCACATTCTGGGAAAACCTGAAGTTTTTCTTTACCTATCAGCTCGACCATATGTACATCCGCTATTTTATGTGGAACTTTGCGGGACGGCAAAACAACATAGAAAGTCAGGGAGAGATAGACCACGGCAACTGGATAAGCGGTATCAATTTTATTGATAAGATGCGGCTCGGCGACCAGTCGGATTTGCCCAAAAGCATGCAAAATCCGGCCAGGGCAAGGTTTTACTTTTTGCCGCTGATTCTCGGACTTATCGGCTTCTTTTTCCATTTGGGGAGAAGCAAAAAAGATACGTGGGTGGTATTTATGCTGTTTTTTATGACCGGAATAGCCATTATCATCTATCTGAACCAGACGCCCATGCAACCGCGTGAACGGGATTATGCCTATGCCGGCTCGTTTTATGCCTTTGCCATGTGGATAGGAATCGGGGTGCTTTCGTTATACGAATCGGCTAAGAAAGTGATAAAAAAAGAGACGGTTGCTGCCGTTGCCGTTACCGTTGTCAGTCTGCTGCTTGTACCAACCGTTATGGCAAAAGAGGGATGGCATGCCCACGACCGTTCCGGAAAATATGCCGCCCGCGACTTTGCACGCATGTATCTCGAATCGTGTGCGCCCAATGCCATTCTGTTTACCAACGGCGATAACGATACTTTCCCGCTATGGTATGCCCAGGAGGTGGAAGGAATACGTACCGATGTACGGGTGGTAAACTACATGCTGGCCTCGGGCGACTGGTACGCCAAACAGATGTTCCGCAAGGTTTATGATTCCGATCCTTTGCCACTAACCATACCCAAAGACAAATACGATTCGGGAGATTATAACTACCTGCCTGTTTATCCTATGATTAAGGGCGATGTGGAGCTGAAAGATGCCATTAACTTTATAGCCGATGACGACCCGCGCTCGAAAATGCCCCTGCAAAACGGACAGCAAATAGATTACATGCCAACCAAAACACTGGTTCTCACAATAGATTCGGCAGCGGTGGTGAATTCGGGTACGGTTGCCCCCGAAGATGCCGGCAAAATTGTTAAACAGATAAAATGGAAGATCAAACAAAACGGACTGTTCCGTTCCGATATTCTTTTGCTCGACCTGATAGCAAACAACAACTGGAAAAGACCCATCTATTTTGCCAACCCCAACAGCGTAAGCAAAGTGCTCGATGTGGATAAATATTGCCATATGGAAGGTGTTGTTTACCGCTTTAAACCGGTATTGGCAATGGATTACATCAGGCGTGTGGGAGGTGTCGATGCCGAAAGGTCGTACGAAATCCTTACCAACGACAGTGTGCGCTGGGGAAGACTAAACGAGCCCGATGTAAATGTGGACAGGGAGAGCTTCAGAAATGCTACCATTGCAAAACAGAGCTACATACGTACAGCACAGGCATTGACGGAATTGAATAAGAAAGAGGCTTCCACCAAGGTGCTGGACAAAGGAATAGAATTTTTCCCGCCGGAGAAATTCCCCTTCGACTACTTCACCACCCATTGGGCTATGCTCTATTACCGCAACGGCGAAACCGAAAAAGCCAACAAGGTGGTTCAGGAGATATTCGACAGATACATGGACGACCTGAGGTATTACAACAGTCTGGATAACAAGTTTCTGGATTATTATTCCGAAGACATACGCGAAGCGCTTACCACGCTGCAACAATTGGCGCAACTGGCAAAAGATAATGGCCAGAAAGAGCTTGGCGACAAGCTGGACAAAGCCTTTAAAGATCAATTGGGCCTGTTGAAATAAGGAAGAATAGCTGCCCGATATTTATTATTTTCAATAAACGGGGCACCCTCACAACCCGGCGAATCTGTTGCATAACAGGCCGCCGGGTTTTTTATTGTTCGAGAAGGGGCAGAATTGTTACAGGAAAGGTCAAAAACGGGAATAGACAAGAGCTTTCGGGTCGCGGTGAGCATTGCGGGGGGAGACCCGAAAGTTATACCGTTAAAATCCAAGAAAAAATGCAAAAAAATTTTATATTTTTGCAACAGGTGCTGTTTTGATGATCCCGTTCTCAGTAAGAGTATTACTTTGGGACTCAAGCAG
>JALVZH010000173.1 GCA_027022105.1 Bacteroidales bacterium
TTTTTTATGGGACACCGAAGGATCGGTTGGTAGAGTACTCCTGACGTTTGCAGTCAGGATGGGTTCGGAGTTCGAGCCTCCGACGAATCACGCAAAACCTCGCAGATTCTGCGGGGCTTTTTTTATTGGATTACGAAAGCCCGGCAGGTAGAGTATCCCTGACGTTTGCAGTCAGGATGGGTCCGGAGTTCGAGCTTCCGACGAATCACGAAAAGCCTCGCAAATCGGTGCGGGGCTTTTTTATATCCGCCAAAACAATTCATTTTTTAAAATGGGGACTTTCCTTTGCGAAAATCCGGGGATTGCAAATTGTAATTTATTATTGATGCAAGATATCCGAACGGCCGGAGGCAGACACGCTTTTGGATGTGTTATTTATTATGTTTTATTTAGGATATTCGATGTAAGATATCCGATCAGCCAGAGGCAGACACGTGTAAGATCAGCCAAAGGCAGACGGGTGTTAGAATTAAGAATGAATTGGAAATGAACAATCAGCAACGCTCAATGCCCAATTAGCAAGTGGGTGGGGCTGCCAAACCTACTCTACACCCGGCAATTCAGAGGGTTCCGCCTGAGATGGATTGGAACATAACAAAACAGGGTTTAATGTATTACCATAATTTCATAATTTTTTTCAACCTGACGGAGGCCTTACCCTCAAATCAGCGTTCAATCCGTCAGGTTTGCAAGTGCGCCCGTAAGGGTGGCGAGCCCGATGAATCTCCGAATGTTTTCCGTACTGTATGGTGAAATTGGAGAAGAAGCCCGAGGGGAGATTCTTCCCCGCCTAAGGCGGGTCTGAATTGCGAAGGGGTAGTGGCACGAGTCAGCAGCGCACATGGCCGGAGCTAAAACTTGCACCAGGAACGAAAAATATCCGTAGATTACAAATAAATCCTCCAAACCCACCAATCTGCCATGTTTCCAGCCTCGTAATTCACCCTCAACCCGGGAGATTTTACAGTACTTGTTTGTTATTTAAAAATATACTACCTTTAACGCCTAAAACAATTCACCCATGAAAAATCTGTATTTTATTCTTTTGCTTTCGTTTTTTGTTGTTTTCGGAAAAGCAGCAAAATCCCAAAATCAGTACTATTATAACGATTCGGTAACTTTTGAAACACCTACTACAAAAATCATTATTGATACCGGGGCAAACAACCTGTGGCAAATCGGTACGCCCCATAAACTCTTTTTCGATTCGGCATATGCAGGACAAAAAGCCATCGTAACCGATACCATAAACAGCTATACTCCCAACAACAGGTCATCATTTATTTACATAATCAGGGCGCCTTATACATATTCCTGTTATACGGGCATGTCCTTTTGGCACAGATACGAAATGGATTCGCTTCATGCCAAAGGAATTATTGAGGCATCTTATGATGGTGGAAATTCATGGGTAATCCTTAAAGACACAAATCAAGTGGGATTGCTCCAATCCTCTTTTTGGTGGGATGGTGATTACCACGAAGCCACCGGAACATACACGCCGCATTTACTTACCATAACGGGTAAATCGGACGGATGGATACAGTCAACGATTAACTGGCAGTGGTGGTGGCCTGTGAGAGGTGATACCATTATAACCCCTGTTGACAGCCTGATGATACAGTTTACATTTATTTCCGATTCTTCCGTTAACAATGCGCATGAGGGCTGGATGATTGACGAAATAGTTACTTCAGCCGCAAAAGCCTGGATGTGCAGCGGAATTGAGGAACATCAAGGGACCAACAGACTATCCGTCTATCCCAACCCCTTTACAACTGAATCCACAATAAAAAGCGAGCAATTCCTGAATAATGCAACATTGACACTTTATAACTCTTTGGGGGAAACTGTCTATCGAAAACAACATATTTCAGGGCAAAAATTCCTCCTTTTGCGCAACGGGTTACCCCACGGTTTATACACTGTCATCATTACGGAAAAAGGAAAGATAACCGGTAAAGGGAAAATAATTATCGGAGAATAGAATAAACAAAAAAGCCTGTCCGCAAGGCAGCGGACAGGCCGGAAAGTAAAACCAAACTCCTACCTTTGGTTAATTAATCGTTTTATTTCTTCAAGTTCCTGCTCTAAGCGGTCTAACTTTTCAACCGATTTTTCCGCCGATTCAATGGATTGCTGCGTCTCTTCTATCACCTGCTGGTTTTCCTGAACGGCTTTTATCAGCGGCACGGTAAAAAGGGCATAGCGCAATCCCCAGCGGTTTTCGGGATTCTCAGGTTTATCAATGCCGTCAAAATCGAAATTCATACTTTGAGCAGCCTTTTCAACATCCTGTGCCAGCAGGCCGGTGTGGACAATTTCCCTGTTTTTCCTGAAAACGGGTTTATCGTTCACATAAATTTTGCCTTTTTTAAATTGATAAGTGACAGGATTCAGTTTTTTTATAAAATCGAGTCCGGGAACGTTTTCATTAAAATTCTTTTTCACTCTTTTATCGGAAATGGTGGTCCATGATACCTGTCCGCCAATGGAAGACATATCCCAGTCACCGAAAGCAGCCTGGTTATCGCCGTCAATATGTACATCACCATATCCGTAACCTCTGACGTTCACGGTATTGGTCCGGGTTTCGTTTTCAGGAGTTGAGCTATATCCCAAACTGGTATTATAATCACCCGTTGTAGTTCCATTAATTATGGAACCCGCTGACCAGCCTGCAGCAGTATTCCCTTCCCCTTCGGTAATGTTATACAATGCATGGTATCCCAATGCTACATTTTGTTCTCCGGTAGTAATACTATACAAGGCCTCATAGCCTGCTGCACTGTTGGAATCCGCATAATGAACCGAGTACATGGCTTTATATCCTAAAACGGTATTTGCAGTTGCATCATGGCGAATAGCAGTACTGAACCCGAACATGGAAGAATCTCCTATAGCAACATTTGACACACCTTGATCCACATCATCATATGGATTCACATAATACATTGAGGCCACACCAACTGCAATGTTATAAGTATCCCATGCATTTTCATGGTTTGTGTATGTCAATCCCAACATTGCTCTTACACCAATAGCTATATTGGCTTGTGCGTACGAGTTGTTGTACATTGCATGGTACCCCACGGCAAGGTTGTGGCCTGCGGTTTCGTCGTTGAACAGTGCCCCGGCTCCTATTGCAATATTATTTTGTGAATGTGCTAAAGCCAACGAAGAGGCACCCAAAGCGATACAAGAAGAATACCCCGTTTCATCCGATAATGCTTTAAATCCTATCGCAGAATTACTCGTAGTAGCGAATCCGGAAGTTGAATTCTGTCCTGTTCTAAATCCAATGAAAGAATTTCTCCTGCTCTGATCAATCCTGCCGGCAAATATATTATTCACACGAAAAGTTAAAGCAACATTATCCGTATTGCCAATAAAATTAGTACCGTCAACCGTACCCGAATTTCCGGTTACCGACCATAAATTATCGGCAGAACCCGTAAAATTCTTCCAGGATGAACCGTCGTAATAATAGTAGCCTTTTGTATTATCGTTTTGATACAAAAACAGGCTCTCAACGGGTGAAGCAATGATATCACGTTTTGATTGTGGCATTACAGGCGGTAAAAATCCTTTATCGGTACTGTTTACCAGCAATATGGCCGAAGGTTCGTTGTCCGATCCGTCGGTGCTGATTACCATCTGCGCATTAGTTGCAAAACAGATAAATACAAACGGGATTAAAAATATTATCTTTTTCATAGTTTCCAGTTTTTAACGGTTTAATCTTTCTTTCATTTCTTCTATATGCCTTTCCAATTCCTCCGTCTCTTTCAGTTTTTCTTTTAACCGGTTTATTGTTCTCTTGTTTTCTTCAATTATCAGGCTTTGTTCTTTTACGGCATTAATTAAAGGAAGTGTAAACAGGCTGTATCTTAAACCCCAGAAACCCGATTCATCAGCGGGTTTGTCCACACCGTCGAAATCGAACCCAAGCTTTTGTGCTGTGCTGTAAACATCCTGCGCAATAAATCCGGTATGTACTATTTTCGAGTTCTTTTCGGTATAATATTTCATCCTGTCCGAAATATTTTTAAAACCTGCCGCTAAATTCTCTTTTTTAAGATTAAAGGTATAAGTCATCGGTTTTAGTTTCAATACGAAATCCAATCCCGGAACATTATCATTGATGTTCTCTTTCACTCTTTTATCGGAAGTTGCCGTCCATGCTACCTGCCCCCCTATTGAGGTAACCACACTGTTCCCGAACCGAATCTGGTTATCACCTGAAAAGGGAAGGTTACCCTCTCCTGCAATGGCAATACAGTTTTCACTGGTATCTGCATTGGTTGTAGCGTGGTATCCTATCAAAGTGTTGTATCTTCCTGTGACCAGCGCTACCGAATCCAACCCCGTCTTGTATCCGATAGAAACATTATACTTGCCGGAAGTATCGGAAGAAAGCGCATGGGCGCCCACCGCTACATTATATTTACCTGTTGTAACCTTATCCAATGCTTCATATCCTATGGCCAGATTGTAAATTGAATTACGGGAAGCGTATGCAGCTCTGTATCCGTAAGCCGTATTACCAAAACCGGTAATATTGGAATACAGCGCCGAATCGCCTACGGCAATGTTTTTACAGGCACTGTCGGTAGAATTGGGTTCGTTGTTATACAAAGGAGCTGTACCAATGGCAATGTTGTTGGTATTCCAGTGTGTATTACCATTGGTATAAGACTGAAGAAACAGGGCATGGTCGCCAATAGCCGTATTTTGCTGCGCATAGGTATTATAAAGCAATGCCCTGTAACCGACAGCCGTATTGTAAGATCCTTCAATATTATCTTCCAGTGCCGAAGCCCCCACAGCCGTATTGTAATTTCCTTTTGTATTGTCGGTTAAGGCATAAGCCCCGATGGCTGTATTATAATTGCTGTCCACCGAATGCAGCGCACGATAGCCGTAGGCAGTATTGTAAATACCCGAAGTGGTGGTTTTGCCTGCATCGTATCCGAAAAACGTATTGTATTTTGTCGAATCAATCCAGCCTGCATTGGTATTGTTAACACGAAAATTCAATGCCGTATTACCGGTGGTTCCTATAAAGCTTGTCCCGTCAACGGTGCCGCTGTTTCCCAATAGTGCCCAATTGTATTCCGACCCGGAAAAAGATTTCCATTCCGTTCCGGTGTAATAATAAAAGCCCTTTGTACCGTCTGTTTGGTAAATCATCAGCCCGGTAGCGGGTGAGCCGCCGTTAATGGCATCACGTTGGGTTTCGGTCATTCGCGGTATCAGTACGCCTTTTGCCGTGACATTTACCTCCAACATTGCCGAAGGATCAGGGTAATTTCCGGAAAAATTTATAGATACCTGAGACCGGGTTCCCGTCCAAATTATAACAAACAAGAGAAATAATAACTTTTTCATAATCATTTGTTTAAAAGTTTTTCCAATTGACTCGCCTCTTTTTTAAGTCTTTCCAGTTTTGCCGTCTTCTTTTCCAAACCGGCAATAATTTCTTTTTGCCGTTCAATTGTCTTTTGCTGTTCCTGCACTGCAGCGGTAAGCGGAACCGTAAGCAATCCGTAACGGATACCCATCAATCCCCCTTTTTCGTCAGGTTTGTCAACGATATCGGTTTCCCAACCTGTTTTACGGGCTGCTTCCAATACATTCTGTGCTGTCAGTCCCGTATGTAAAATAGAACCGGCTTGCCGAGCCGCTTTTGTATCAACGGTTTTTATTCCCATCAAACGGTTTTCTTTTTCAATATCAATATTATAAGTTACCGGTTTCAACAGCATGATAAACTGCAATGCATTTTTCAACGGACGGATATTCTCTTTAAAGCGTTTGTCGGATAAAGCCGTAAAGACCACATTTCCTTTAATGGATGTAAAAGTAGCGTCACCCACCCTTACGGAATTATCGCCCGAAGGTATCAGGTTTCCTTTGCCTCCCATCACAATACAGTTGTACCTGTCGGCATTGTTGAGGGTTGTCGAATCTCCGATAAATGTGTTATAATCACCCGTTTCGTTTCCTGCTCCGGCATAACTGCCGATTGCCGTATTGCCGTTTCCGGTGGTATTGTCATAAAGTGCATTGGCTCCGATAGCAACGTTAAAACTTCCCGTATCATTATTGTACAGCGCCTCAATACCAAAAGCCGTATTTTCATTTCCATTACGAATGTGATAAAGTGATTTGAATCCGGCAGATGTGTTATACCGTGCGACGGATGACTCATACATTGTTTCGTAACCTGCTCCGGTATTTCTTATCCCGTTGGTATCGGAAGTTGCAATTAAATTATATATAGCATTATATCCGATCGCTACATTGTGCCCTTCATAGGGTGTATTCCCATTTTGAAAAGAATTGGAAGACAGTGCCTGATTTCCAATGGCGGTATTATAAGAACTGTATTTGTTACCTGATAAAGCACTGCTTCCCAAAGCAGTATTATTGGTTCCGGCTACATTATATTGTAAAGACGAATTTCCCACTGCCGTATTAAACTCTCCTTTTGTGTTCATTCTGAGGGAATAATAACCGATAGCAGTGTTGTAGGAACTGTCAACATAATTCAGGGTATTCATTCCCAATGCGGTATTTCCAAAACCGTCAGTACTGTTTTTTCCGCAAGAGTACCCGAAAAAGGTACTTTTTTTCGTGGCATCAACTCTTCCCGAAGCAGTGTTGTTCACCCTGAAATTAATGGGCACATTATCTGTGGTCCCGATAAAATTGGTGGTAGCTGTAAGCCCTGAATTTCCAAGGGTTCTCCAGCAGTCGGAATTACCACCGGATAAAGCCTTCCACGAACTGCCGTCGTAATAATAATATCCTGCGGTACCGCCCGTCTGGTAAACCATCAATCCCTCGGCAGGGGAACTAATGTCACTAACGGAATTAACTCTTGGAGGTAAAAATCCCTTTTCCGTACTCGAGACATCAAGCATAGCCGATGCATCGGCCTGTGTGCCTGAGGTATTTACCGCGACCTGTGCTAAAGAGAGAATGCCGGATAGAAAAAATAAAACAAACAGTAGTAATATCTTTTTCATAATTAAAGTTTTAAACACAACACAAATATATTAATAGAGACACCGTTTGTCAAGCATGAACGAGAGTTGGGTGCTAATTAAAGTAAATCCGGTGGAAACGGATTAGAATTCGGTAAGGATATATTACATTTTGTTTCCCGGTCATTTCAAACAATAAAAGCCAATTTCAAAAGGTTAATAATTTTGTGTCGTAAAATAAAAAAAGACCTGTCTGCAACGAAACGGACAGGCCCGAAAGAAAACCAAATTCCTACCTTTGGTTTATTAATTGTTTTACCTTTGATATTTCCTTTTCCAGTTCATTTAAATCTTCAAATGAGTTCTCTGCCGTTTCGATGGATTTCTGTGTCTTTTCTATCAAATGCTGGTTTTCCTGAACTGCTTTTATCAGCGGTACGGTAAAAAGCGCATAACGTAATCCCCAACGACCATCGGGGTTTTCCGGTTTGTCTATACCGTCGAAGTCGTAACCGATACTTTGTGCCGCTCTGTTTACATCCTGTGCAAACATGCCCGTATGAACAATTTCCCTGTTTTTCCGGTAAACCGGCTTGTTGCCAATGTCCACCTCACTCTTTTTAAAATTGTAGGTAACGGGTTCCAGTTTTTTAATAAAACTCAAACCCGGCACATTATTTTCAATGTTCCTTTTTACTCTTTTATCGGAAATGGTGGTCCAGGCTACCTGCCCGCCTATGGATGTCATATCCGAATTACCGAAAGCAGCCTGATTGTCACCGTCAATATGCACATTACCATATCCTAGCCCTCTGATATTAATGGTGTTATCTCGCATATTGTTTTCGGGCGAAGAATAAAATCCGATGCTTGTATTGTAAGTTTCGGTTGTACTGTCGGTATTTATTGTCCCTGCCGACCACCCTGCGGCGGTATTTCCTTCGCCTCCGGTAAGATTATACAATGTTTTATAACCCATTGCTACATTAAATTTTCCGGATGAAATGTTGTATAAAGATTGATAGCCTGCCGAACTGTTGGAATCGGCGCCGTCGGTCGAATACATGGCTTGGTATCCAAGTACCGTATTGCAGGTTCCATTCCTGTCACCTGTATCTTTTCCAAACATTGCCGAGTCGCCTATGGCTACATTGGCTTTACCGGAAGTGTTATCCGAAGGGTCTAAATAGAACATTGTCGCCATACCTACGGCAATATTTTTGCTTTCCCATTCTTCATCGGAATTTTGATAACTTAAATGGAACAGCGATCGTGCTCCAACGGCAATATTGGCCTCTGCATTTGTGTTGTGGTACAGAGTTTTATAACCCACAGCAATATTATCATCCGCTTTTTCATTATTATGTAGTGTCATAGCTCCTATTGCAATGTTGTAATATGCAGTAGAAAAGTTTGTTGCCGCTCCGGCGCCCATGGCACAATTTCGTGAAAATCGTGTGTCTTCCGACATAACCTCATAACCGATACCTGCATTAAAGTCTGATGCGTATCCCGACATCAGATAGGTACTCGCACGGTATCCGAGAAAACTATTCATCCTGCCATTATCAATCCTGCCCGAAACAGAGTCGTTTACACGAAATATTAGAGGAACATTATCGGTTGTACCGATAAAATTTACACCGTCGGTAGTACCGGAATTTCCCGTAACCGACCACATATTAACCGAAGAAGAGATAAAACTTTTCCATGAGATACCGTCGTAATAATAATATCCTTTTGTAAAATCGGTTTGATATAAAAACAAACCTTCTGCGGGTGATGATATTACATTACGGTGTACTGCGGCCATTCTCGGCGGTAAAAAACCTTTATTGTTACTGTTTACAAATAAAATAGCCGAAGGTTCGCTATCCGATCCGTTGCTGCTGATTACCATTTGTGCGTTGATAACCGGTGATATCACTAAAAACGGAATTAAAAATATAATTAGCTTTTTCATAATCGTCATATTTTTAACGGTTTAATCTTTTTTTCAGTTCTTCGAGGCGCTTTTTCAATACCTCTTTTTCTTTCAACTTTTCCTTTAACATATCCAGGGTTTTAATGTTTTCTTCAATTATCCTGTTTTGCTCTTTTACCGCATTTATCAGAGGCATGGTAAAAAGGGCATAACGCAACCCCCAGAAACCCTTTCCGTTTGCAGGCTTATCCACGCCGTCAAAATCGTATCCGAGCTGTTGTGCAGCGTTGTAAACTTCCTGTGCAATAAATCCTGTGTGTACTATTTCCGAATTTCTTTCGGTATAATATTTCATCCTGTCCGAAATATTTTTAAACCCGGCTGCTTTATTCTCTTTTTCAAGATTGAATTTATAGGTTACCGGCCTGAGTTTCATTATAAAATCCAATCCCGGAACATTGTGTTTAATGTTTTCTTTCAGCCTTTTATCGGAAACGGCAGTCCAGGCCACCTGTCCGCCTATGGATGTAACCACGCTGTTCCCGAAACGTATTTGGTTATCATCTGAAAAAGGCAGGTTGCCTTCACCGGCAATGGCAATGCAGTTTTGGCTGGTATCGGCGTTTGTGGTGGCATGGTATCCGATTAAGGTATTGTAGCTTCCGGTTACCAAAGCAACCGAATCCAAACCGGTTTGATATCCGATAGCAACATTATAATTGCCTGATGTATCCGAAGAGAGGGCATGAGCCCCTATCGCTACATTATACTTACCTGTTGTAATGCTGTCCATCGCTTCATACCCTATGGCAAGGTTGTAATACGAAGTTCTTGAAGCATATGCGGCCCTGTAACCGTAAGCCGTATTACCAAAACCGGTCGTAT
>JALVZH010000174.1 GCA_027022105.1 Bacteroidales bacterium
GAAAAACTTCCATTGAAGTAAAATTAGAAAAAGAAACCGTTTGGTTATCTCAAAAACAAATGGCAGAACTTTTTGACAAAGACAGCGACACAATCGGGCTTCATTTACGAAATATCTATAAATCAGTATTATTAGATGAATTTTCAACCACCGAGAAATACTCGGTAGTACCCCAGGAAGGGAAAAGAAATGTTAAACGACAGATAAAATTTTATAATCTTGATGCAATTATTTCGGTAGGATATAGAGTGAATTCAAAACGAGGTGTTTTGTTTAGAAAATGGGCAACACAATTATTAAAAGACTCTTTGGTCAAGGGATATACAATCAACCAACAAAGATTACAAAAACAAGCAGAGCAACTCAATGAATTTAAAGAAGCCATAAAAATATTAGGGATAACTCTCGAATACAAAAAATTGACCAGTGATGAGAGTACAGGACTTTTAAAAATCATTTCGGACTATTATTCTTATGCCCTTGGCATTCTAGACCAATACGATTATTAAATTAATGAATAAAAATTATTTTGAAATAATAATGGTGGAAGAACTTGATAATTACATATACCAAATAAATAAGACTTGGAAAATAAAAAGAGGAGAAACTTTTTTCTCCAACGAGTAAAAAGGAACGTAGAATGTTTGGCAAAAGAAGTGGCATTGATTGTTTCAAAAAGGAAAAAATAAAATGAATAAGCTTACAGAATTAAATTCGTTTCTATTTCTACTCCTTTTTATTGGTGTAGTTGCAACCTCAATTCTACTTTTCAAAGTATGGACTATTGTTGTCCCAAAAGAATATATCGTATTTGGAATAAGTATTGTTTTAATAGGATTTTTAAGTAGTTATTTCTTCTGGCTTTATATCATTGGTTACGGACTGAATAAACAATTTCAAAAATACGGAAATAATAAAAGATTTAATAATTACAAAATTGTTCTTATTGTCGTATGCATAACAATGTTAATTAGTTACACCGGGAGTATTTATTATTTTATAGAGTTTGGAAAGCAGCCCCCAGAATATTTATCAATCCCTTTTGCATTTATCTCACTCTATTGTATAATTTATATCGTTGGTCATTTAACTAATGATTTTAAATTACTTGACAAGGGAACACGACCACTTTTTATAGATTATCTCGTAACCATGATTTTAATTTCTTTTTTTCCTTTCGGTTTGATGATTTTACACTCACATATGAGGCTATTAAAAAGAGAAAAGAAGAAAGTCAACAATCGTGAATATAAAAAAAACTAATACCAACAAATAAGTCCCAATAACTCCAAGTAAGGCATGAGTGATTGGGACGATGTACTGCGCTCAGCCTGCGGTAGCGGCAGCGTACAAAATATTTTTCTATGAGGATTTAATCAAATGCTTTCCCGCATTTTAACTTTTTGTGTAAATTTGCTCATGATAATGTTTTTTTGAAATTAAAGTGAGCAAATATCCCTACTTGTTGCCTGAAAACAACTTGTAGGGTTTGTTCTTTTGAACTTTCGTCGCTTTAGCTACCGTATGTTGAGTTCAACAATCCGCATTAACAAAAGAACAAAAATCGGAACCTTATACTTCCCATAGGCCCTTTCCCTGTCCCAGTGCTTTCAACTGCTCGCGCAGTACGGCAATACGTGCTTCGGCATCGGCCTGTTTTTTGCGCTCTTTTTCAACCACGGCAGCAGGTGCATTGTTCACAAACCGCTCGTTGGATAATTTTTTCTTAACCGAATTCAAAAATCCTTCGGTATATTTCAACTCTTCCTCTATTTTTTTCCTTTCGGCCTCCACATCCACGCTTTCCGACAGCGGCACATAAAATTCCTGTGCACCTACTGTAAACACCATAACACCTTCGGGCTGTTCATCCACAATACCGATTTCGTCAATATTCCCCATTTTGGCAACCACGGGATAGAACATACATTCGGCTCCGGGGCCTTTGCGGGCAAACAGTTTTATTGCCTCTTTGTTTGCAATGTTTTTTTCTTTACGCAGTGTCCTGATACCTGCAACAATGTTTTGCGCCCTTGCAAAGGCCTGAAGCACCTTTTCGTCGTATCCGGCAGCCGACGGCATGCGGGCAACAATAATGTCGTCACCCTCTTCACGGTCACGCAGCAGGTGCCACACCTCTTCGGTAATGAACGGCATAAACGGATGAAGTATTTTCATCAATTCCTCAAAAAAGGTAACGGTTTGCTCAAGTGTGGCGGCATCAACCGGCTCCCCGTAAGGCGGTTTTACCATTTCGAGGTACCAACTGCAGAAATCATCCCAAATCAGCTTATAGGTTCCCATCAAAGCATCCGAAATTCGGTACTGCTCAAAATTGGCTTCAATATCCGCCAGCACTCTGTTTTTTCTTGCTTCAAACCAGCGCACAGCAAGGGTGGCACTTTCGGGTTGCTGTTTCTTATTGTCTGTTTTCCAGCCTTTTACCAATCGTAACGCATTCCATATTTTGTTACTGAAATTCCTTCCCTGTTCGCAAAGCGCAGCGTCGAACGGCAGGTCGTTTCCGGCGGGAGCCGTCAGCAGCATTCCCACCCGCACACCGTCGGCACCATACTCGTCCATCAACTTCATGGGGTCGGGCGAATTACCAAGGGTTTTCGACATTTTCCTTCCCAGCTTGTCGCGGACAATACCGGTAAAATAGACATTTTTAAAAGGAATCTCCTTGCGGTATTCCATGCCTGCCATAATCATCCGCGCAACCCAAAAGAAGATAATGTCGGGGCCGGTAACCAAATCATTGGTCGGATAATAATACTTTATGTCTTCATTGTCGGGGAAGCGGATTCCGTCGAACACCGAAATGGGCCACAGCCACGAAGAGAACCAGGTATCCATCACATCTTCGTCCTGTTTCAGGTCAGCGAGGGTCAGTTCCGGACGGTTAAACTCTTTCTTTGCCTTTTCCAGTGCCTCCTCAGCCGTTTTGGCCACTACCATTTTCCCGTCGGGCAGGTAATAAACCGGAATTCTTTGTCCCCACCAAAGTTGCCGCGATATATTCCAGTCGCGCACGTTTTCCATCCAGTGGCGGTAGGTATTTTTAAACTTAGGGGGATGAAACCTGATGATATCCTTTTCCACCACCTCAAGGGCAGGTTTGGCCAGCTCCTTCATCTTCAGAAACCATTGCATCGAAAGCCGCGGCTCTATCACTGCGTCGGTACGTTCCGAAAAACCCACGCTGTTCACATAATCTTCTATTTTAATCAGATTTCCGGCTTTTTCAAGGTCTTTTACAATCTCCTCGCGCACTTCAAAACGGTCTTTGCCTATGTATAGTTGCGCAGCTTCGTTGAGCGTGCCGTCATCATTAAAAATATCAATGCTTTCAAGGTTGTGTTTTATTCCCAGTTCATAGTCGTGGATGTCGTGAGCGGGGGTTATTTTCAGGGCGCCAGTACCGAATTCACGGTCAACATACTCGTCGGTTATTACCGGAACGGCACGATTTACCAACGGAACAACCACCTTTTTGCCGTGAAACCTTGCAAAACGTTCGTCTTCGGGATGAACACACACCGCCGTATCGCCGAGAATGGTCTCGGGACGCGTGGTGGCAATGGTAATGTAATCCTCCTCGCCTTCCACCTTATAGCGCAGGTAATAGAGTTTCGATTGCACCTCTTTGTGAATTACCTCTTCGTCCGAAACGGCGGTTTTGGCTTTGGGGTCCCAGTTTACCATACGCACCCCGCGATAAATCAATCCTTTGTTATAAAGATCGATAAAAACATCCACAACCGACTCATACAAAGCCTCATCCATTGTAAAGCGGGTACGGTCCCAGTCGCACGAAGCCCCCAGTTTTTTCAATTGTTCCAATATAATGCCGCCATGTTTCTCTTTCCACTCCCAGGCATGTTTCAAAAACTCTTCACGGGTCAGGTCTTTTTTATCTATTCCTTCCTCTTTCAGCTTGTTAACAACTTTGCTTTCGGTGGCAATGGAAGCGTGGTCGGTACCCGGCACCCAGCAGGCATTTTTTCCCTGCATACGCGCACGCCGTATCAGCACATCCTGAAGCGTATTGTTCAGCATATGCCCCATATGAAGCACACCAGTTACGTTGGGAGGCGGAATTACAATAGTGTAGGGTTCACGCTCATCGGGTTCCGAGTGGAAGTATTTCTTTTCCAACCAGTAAGCATACCATTTGTCTTCGGTTTTCGCAGAATCGTATTTTGCAGATATTTCCATTTATCTCTCTGTTTTTGTTTTGGAAGTGCAAAAATAACAATCCCTTGTTAACTGTTTCATGAAATCCCTCAGAATGATGAAATATGTTGATATTTTTCATCCATATCACTTGTTATCTTTATTTTTTGGGCGGCCGGGTTTATAGTTGCATGCCTTTAGGCATCGCAATCTGCAGGCTTGCAATTGCATGCCGCCAGGCATCACAATCTACTGTCCGTATGTAGTCCTCACCGGCAGAGCTGTTCGGCTATAATGTTTAAAAAACGTCATTAAATCTGAGAAATATTCTGAGCCGGGAAATGAATTCCATAATTCCCCTCCGTTGGAGGGTTATAGGAGTGAGTTCATAAAAAAAGATATTCATTTTCCGGCTCAGAATATTTATCTGAAAAAAATAGAAGATTGTTTTATGCGGCTGCGGGCTACCGCTCCCATCCCTGCCGCTGTTTCCTGTAAACCTGACAGGTTATCTTATTGTAAACCTGTCAGGCAGCCTTGTACCTGACAGGTTGGAAAATTCATCCGAAAACCTTTCACACAGCTTTAATCCTGAAAAGTTGAAAAACGTTCATCAATTTCTTTTTCTCAACCCGCCAGGTCACTGCCCGCATGCCTTCGTTCGACCTGACGGGTTATCCTGCTGTAAACCTGTCAGGCAGCCTTGTACCTGACAGGTTGAAAAATTCATCCGAAAACCTTTCGCACGGCTTTATTCCTGAAAAGTTTAGAAAATGTTCCTCAATTTACTTTTCTCAACCCGCCAGGTCGCTGCCCGCATGCCTTCGTTCGACCTGACGGGTTATCTCGTTGTTAACCTGTCAGGTAGCCTTGTACCTGACAGGTTGAGAAATCTACTTGAAAACCTTTTACACAGCCTTATTCCTGAAAAGTTGAAAAAACGTTTATCAATTTCCTTTTTTCAACCCGCCAGGTCGCTGCCCGCATGCCTTCGTCCGACCTGGCGGGTTAAAATCCCGAAAAAATCATTCTATCTATTCAAGAATCAATTCTTTCAATCCTTTTTTGGTTTTGTTAGACTTATGAAAATCCTTGAAATCTTCCAATGAATCAAAAAATTTTAATACATATTCCCGTTCAACCTCTGTATTTTTATCTGAAAGAAAGGTATTGTATGATGAAAATCTCCATTCCGAATAATCGTCTACCAAACCATGATGTATGGGGTTTCTATGAATATATGCAATAAGATAAATAAGGTAATCTTCATTCTGAACCTCAATACGTTTAAATGGCGATAAAACAAGTTTTCCCTTTCTGCTGTGAGCCTTGTTAAATGATTTTGAATAACTGTTAAAAAAGTTACTGAATTGTTTGACAATTAACTTTTCGGGTTCATTGTTTTGTAAGATATTAAGATTAGGTTGGTTTTCAATTTCTTCTATTTCTTTAATTTTTACAAGCAAATGAAAATGATTTGGCATTAAACAATACGATAATATCTTGGCTATTGGCAAAATGAACCTTTTTAATTTTTTAAGAAAGAAATAATAATCGGCTTCATCAACAAATAACTTGTCATTTCCAACAGCTCTGTTGTAAATATGGTAATCATTGCCGAAACGTAGTTCTTCTTGTTTATTTATGCTTGATTTCATTTAATGTGATTTGCTGGTTATATGCAAAAATAGAAAATTTGTAAACCTGTCAGGTAGCCTTGTACCTGACAGATTGAGAACAGCTTAACCGGATACTATTCCTACCTGTTTAATTAAACAATAAGTAAAATATTTTTATATGTCAATGAACCTGTTTAAGGCTTTACATCCTGCCCGGATACACTTTCAATGCTTCTTCCAGCACTTTAATTGAATTTTTCAGGTCATCCACATTGAGCACGTAACTGATACGCACTTCGTTTTTCCCTTTCCCCGGTGTGGAATAAAAGCCCGAGGCGGGGGCCAGCATAACGGTTTGTCCTTCAAAGGAAAAATCTTCGAGCAGCCATTGGCAGAACCTGTCGGAATCGTCGATGGGCAGCCGTGCCACCACATAAAATGCGCCTTTGGGATTGGGGCAGAAAGCGCCTTCTATCCTGTTTATTCCCTCTACCACCGTATTGCGGCGGGCAAGGTATTCGCCGGTTACCTTTTCGAAATACTCCCCGGGGGTATCCACGGCTGCTTCGGCGGCAACCTGTCCGAATGTAGGCGGACTCAAACGAGCCTGGGCAAACTTCAGAGCGGTAGCCATAACCTCTTTGTTGTGCGATATCATCCAGCCGATACGGACACCGCAGGCACTGTACCTTTTTGAAACGGAATCGATAAGAATCACATTCTCTTCAATTCCTTCGAGATACATGGCCGAGTAATGTTTGTTGCCGTCGTACACAAATTCGCGATAAACCTCGTCGGCAATAAGATAGAGGTCATGTTTCTTTACAATGTCCCGTAAGGTTTCCAACTCCTCTTTGGAATAGAGGTAACCGGTGGGGTTGTTGGGATTGCAAATCAAAATGGCTTTGGTGTGCCCGTTTATATTCTTTTCAAACTCTTCGATGGGCGGCAAAGCAAACCCCGATTCTATATCTGAAACAATAGGCCGTACATTGATGCCCGCATTGATGGCAAATCCGTTGTAATTGGCATAAAACGGTTCGGGTATGATTACCTCGTCGTCGGGATCCATAATGCTTTGGAATGCAAACAGAAGCGCCTCCGAAGCTCCGGCTCCCACAATAATCTCGTCGGCAGTTACGTCAATATCAACGGTTTTGTAATATTCCACCAGTTTTTTCCGCAGTGAGAGCATTCCTGCCGAGTGGCTGTATTCAATAACCTTACGGTCGTAATTTTTAACGGCATTCAGAGCAATTTCGGGTGTTTCAATGTCAGGTTGACCTATGTTCAGATGATAGACCTTTGTTCCCCTGCTTTTGGCGTTTTCGGCATAGGGTACCAGTTTTCTGATGGGCGATTCGGGCATTTTTTGCCCTTTTTGTGATATTTTCGGCATATATTAATAAAATTTATTTAACGCCTCAACATTTAGATATGTTACATTTACTGTTGTCACGTTAACATTAAATAACTTCATTAAATAACTTCATTAAAAAAGGGTATTCCCTCAAAATGGGAAATACCCGGAATTATTTTTTAATGCTTTATTTTCTTATTTATTCACCGGTGAAGCACCCTCACTGTTTTGTTTTTCGGGAAGGGCTTCGGCGGGTTTCGGAATCACTTTTCCTTTGATTCTGAGAATTACCGTTTTATTGGCGTTGGAATAAATGGTAACCGATTTATTGAACGGACCCGGTTTGTGGGTGTTGTACGTTACCTTTATTTTATTTGACTCACCGGGCAAAATGGGTTCTTTGGGCCAGGTAGGCACGGTGCAACCGCATGAAGAACGGGGTTTGGAAAGAATCAAAGGTTCGTTTCCGGTATTGGTAAATTCAAATTCGTATGAGCCGTCGGAACCCACGTAAATGGTGCCGTAATCGTGCATTACATTTTTAAAGGTTATTTCGGGGCCGTTTTTCTTTTTGGCAATCTCTTTCTTTTGTGTCTCATTTTGTGCAGTAACAAAATTTACTGCAACAGCCATCATCAGAAACAATACAATCTTTTTCATCTTTTTAAATTTTTTTAATTGAACGTCGCAAAAGTATCAAATTAAATCAATTAATACATTAAATAAACTTAAAAAATCTTATTTTAATTTATCTTTGAAAACCGCTTCGAATTTTTTCAGTTTCGGTGTAATCACAAATTGGCAATAGCCCGCAGCCGGATTGTTTTTATAATAGTTTTGATGGTATTTTTCCGCTTTGTAAAAATTCTTGTAAGGTGCTATTTCGGTGGCAATGGGTTTTGTCCAGATACCTGCTTTTTCAAGCTGTTCTTTGTAATATTCGGCCTCTTTTTTCTGTTGTTCGTTATGATAAAAAATAACCGACCGGTATTGAGGCCCTATATCGGCTCCCTGCCGGTTTATCATGGTGGGGTCGTGGGTTTTAAAGAATATTTCCAGTAGTTCCCTGTACGAAATCTCTTCGGGGTCAAAATAAATTTGCACCACCTCGGCATAGCGGGTATGTCCCGAGCTTACCAGTTTGTAATCGGGGTCGGGTTCATCGCCTCCCGAATAACCCGAAAAAACTTTTTTAACCCCGGTGACTCTTTCAAAAATAGCTTCCGAGCACCAAAAACACCCTTCGCCGAAAGTGGCAAACTCCAGTTTGTGTTCGTCCGGTTGATTCATGTCTTTTTTATTCATTACAGCCTCGTTGCACGACATCCATGCGAATGAAAATGAAAACAGCAATATAAAAAACAGGCTCTGTCGCATAAGGCACAACTTTTATTCTTTCACTATTTTCACCGTTTCCACATTTTTATTCCATCGGAATACCATAAAGTAAATTCCCGGGGAAAGCGATGACAGCGAAAGGTTTATTTCTCCGGTTGCAGCAGGATTTGCTTTTCGATGTAAAAGCGTTTTTCCCATCAAATCTTTTAACGCATAGGTCACTTCCGTTTTTACCGGCTGGTTAAACCTGATAACCACCCTTTCGTTGCACGGATTCGGATAAACGGTGGCAAAAGCATTCTCCGGTTCACTGTTTTCGACGGTGGTTAGCAGCGAATTGGCCTCCATAAAATCGGGTATCCCCCACCCCATATAATTATCGGGGTTGTTGTGTTGTGAGGCGCTGTTTTTAATGGCTTCGATAATCTCCATGTTCGACATTTCGGGGTGGGCCTGCCACAAACAGGCCGTCATTCCGGCCATAACGGGTGAGCTGAACGAGGTGCCGCTGCCGTAAGAAATACCGGAACCATCGTCGGCAACCGTGGTACCTTGTCCTTTGGCCATTACCACAGGTTTTATCCTTCCGTCGTACGTGGGGCCTTTCGAACTGAACGAGGCTCTGTTTCCATTACCGTCAACCGCACCAATGGTAAAAACGCTGTCGCCGTCTGCCGGTGCTCCTATCCATGGAAAAGTTATATTATCGCCGCTGTTTCCGGCACTGTTGGTCACCAAAATCCCTTTTGAGGCGGCTATGTCGGCTCCAATGGAAGAAATACAGGTGTTTCCGTCCATATCGCTGTATGGATGCGTAAAAGCAGGATTATCAAAATCGATGTATCCCAGCGAACTGTTGATGACATCGGCCCCGACACTGTCGGCAAACTCGGCTGCCGACACCCAGTTGTATTCCTCCACCACATTTTCAGCAGGGCCTTCCTCCGACCGCAGCAACCAGTAAGAGGCTTTGGGGGCTGTTCCTATCATCAGCGAAGGAATATTGGCACCCATGCAGGAAAGAACCATTCTGCCGTGCCAATGCCCCTGAAATACATCACCTCCGGGATAGACAAAATCTTTTGTACCGAGTATTCGGTTATTTGCCCACAGGCTGTCGAACAGAGGGTGGGTTTGCACACCGGTAAAGCCTGCATCCAGAACCGCAATAACCATTCCTTCGCCACGATAGCCCATATCGTGCAGTCCGATTCCGTTGATCTGGGCAATTTGGTTATAGGCTTCACCGTAATCGTAAGATAAGGTTCC
>JALVZH010000175.1 GCA_027022105.1 Bacteroidales bacterium
GTAGTGGGTGAGCTGCTGAGCACGGAAGGTAAAGATGCCATCGTGAACGTTAACAATGTAAAGCTCACCATTTCGCTGAAAAAGCTTTCGCCTACGCAAAAGAAGCCGGAAACCGCCGCAAAAAAGAGCGCAAAAAACAGTCTTGCCCATGAGTTGAACGAAAAGATGGCCCGTTTTGAGTTGACCATCGACCTGCGGGGAAAGCGTGCAGATGAAGCACTGGAACAATTGCAGCGGTATATTGACGATGCGTTGCTGCTGCGTATAAAAGAGGTGAGCATTTTACACGGCAAAGGATACGGCATTCTGCGCGAGGTGATTCGCGATTACCTGAAAACCGTCCCCGAAATTGAACGTTTCGGCGATGCACCGGTGGAGTTCGGCGGTGCGGGTATTACAAAGGTGGTGTTCAGGTGAGGGGAATTGCGGTATGTTCCTGTTTTGATGTGCTAAAAGGTTTGTCTTTAGCAATATAATCAACTTGTTTGTTCAGTTTGTCACTAAACGATCCGGTTATTTTAATCTTCATATTGACTAATGGTTGTTTCCAGTTTAGCATCAAGTTTATCAATATCAATAAACTCTGCATTGCCATCTTCAATACTTGCCAGTTCCTCTTTTAGATAGTTTTAAACGGAAACAAATTCTTCATCTTCTTTAATAAAACTTGTTTAAAGTCTAAACATTTGATAAATTATAAAATATTGAAAACCAGAAAAGTGAATATCTTTTTTTTAATAAACCCACCCCTCCCCCTCCAAGGAGGGGAATAATGGAATTCATTTTCTGGTTTTTAATATTTTATACTCATTGTCATCACATTAACTTTAAACAACTTCATAATCCGAATTTCTTCTTTTTTGAATCTGCTTAAAAACCTCATTAAGTGTTTAATTGCTCCACTGCTTACCTGAAGTCTGATAGTTTGCATAATCCATTTTTTTTGTACAAAAATACAAAGTATCAACCTTATAATACCACCTGATTCAATATCTAATAATTTTGAGCATTGAAGAAATAAACCATAAAACAGAAGTAATGGACTATACCCGAAAGGATACGTATATTCATTAAAGATTATTTTTTGATGAAGTTCCGTAAAAGTTATGAAAATGTCTGATCATATGTTCACCGAAGAACAAATAAAGCGGCGGGAAGAAGAGGGGTTTAAGAGGGTGGTAGAAAAAGCAAATCATACCATTTGGAACTACAATTGGATATAATTTTATCCTTCCATATAATAAAAAACACTTCCCTGTCGTTAGTAGTTTGATAATAATGTTAAACTAAAACAGTTGCCTATGCATCATATTATTACTCCGACAGAATATCAGGAACTTATAAAAAGAAAATCGGTGGCGCAAATGACAGAAAAGTGTGCTCCGAAGCCGTCGCAAATGACTTTTTCCATTATTATGGGCTATTCGGCAGCGCTAAGGGTTTTAACCACATCGCTCACCGGCAAGGTAAGTGTCCTGTTGAATTAGAAAAAGCCGCCTGAGGGCGGTTTTTTTTATATCAGGTCTGTTCCCGTGTAATTCTCCGGTCTGATGCGTCTCATCTCCTCCTTCACCTTTTCGGGAACATCAAGCGTGTCAATAAAGCGGTGAATGGTTTCCTGTGTTATCCTTTCATTGGTGCGGGTAAGTTGTTTCAGAGCCTCGTAAGCATTGGGATATTGCTCACGCCTCAGGATGGTTTGAAGCGCTTCAGCAATTACGGCCATATTGTCTTCCAGGTCGGAGGCTATTTTGTCCTCATTCAAAATCAATTTTCCAAGCCCTTTCTTAAGCGATTGCAATGCAATCATCATATGCGCTTCGGGAACACCCACATTGCGCAATACCGTGGAATCGGTAAGGTCGCGTTGCAGCCTCGAAACGGGCAGTTTGACCGAAAGATGTTCAAAAACAGCATTGGCAATACCGAGATTACCCTCCGCATTTTCAAAATCTATGGGGTTTACCTTGTGCGGCATGGCCGACGAGCCCACCTCTCCCGCTTTGATTTTCTGTTTGAAATAGTCCATTGAAATATAGAGCCATATGTCCCTGCTCAGGTCTATGAGGATGGTATTAATCCGCTTCAGATTATCGAAATAAGCCGAAAGCATGTCGTAGTGCTCAATTTGCGTGGTGGTTTGCTGCCGGACCAATCCCAAATGGTTTTTCAGGAAATTGTTGGCAAAATCAACCCAGTCCACCGAAGGATATGCCACCTTATGGGCATTAAAATTACCGGTTGCCCCACCGAATTTACCGGTACAGGGAATGGCTCTCAGCAGTTCCATCTGATTTTCAAGGCGTTCGGCAAACACAAAAAACTCTTTTCCCAGTTTGGTGGGCGATGCAGGCTGCCCGTGTGTTCGTGCCAGCATGGATACATCCTTCCATTGAAAAGCCAGGCCGGAAAGCTGTTTTACCAACTCTTCCAGGGCAGGATAAAGCACATCGTGGTGCGCTTCCTTAATCATTAGCGGAAAGGCGGTATTGTTGATATCTTGTGATGTGAGTCCGAAATGGATGTATTCCCTGTATTGCGAAAGTCCCGACCGGTCGAATTTCTGTTTCAGGAAATACTCTACTGCCTTTACATCGTGGTTGGTCTCTTTTTCGTAACCTTTTATGATTTCTGCATCGGCGGGGGTAAAATCTTCGTAAATATGCCTCAAATCCGGAATCAACTCTTTGTTGAAGTCTTCCAATCCGGGCAAGGGTAGCTGTACCAATGCGATAAAATACTCAACTTCCACAAGGGTGCGGTACCGGAACAATGCGTATTCCGAAAAATATTCCGAAAGTTCGGCTGTTTTGTTGTGATAACGTCCGTCAACGGGTGAAACAGCCGTTAAAGGGGAAAATTCCATAGCTCTGTTTTTTTGCTCAAAGATACAGGAAAAGATTTTTATGATAGATGATTATTGTAAATGTTTCTCTTTTATTTTCGAATAAATGTTTGGATGTATTATTTTTGATTTGGTATTTTTGATGTATCAG
>JALVZH010000176.1:0-9759 GCA_027022105.1 Bacteroidales bacterium
TTCATTATGTCTATGAACCCGGCCTCGCGACCGTATCCTTCTCTTGCGTTTTTTATTTCCCCGTAAAAGGGAGTGCAAAAGTAATACTCTTTCTTTTATCTCCAAGCTTTTTTTGAAAATTTTTTTACGTTTTTTTACCCTTTTTTTCTACAACTTATATATCAATGGCTTACAATTGTTTTTCCGGAATAATCCGGGAATTGTAAATTGCCGGTTGCATGTTGTTTTTTAGACAGAGATGAAAGGGAGATTAATCACTACCTTGGTACCGGTTGCATTTCCATCATCATCTTTCAAATCAAAAACAGAAAAAGAGGCTTCTTTAGCATGAACCTTTTTTAATAAGGAGATACGTTCGCTGGTTAGTTCCATGCCAAGAGATTTGCGTTTTTCACCGTTTATACTTTTCTCGAGCAGCGCTTTATCCCTACCCATTCCGTTATCGGATATTTCAACAATCAATTGTTCATTTTCTTTTTTAATACAGATTAACAACTCGCCTTTCCTGTTCAAATTACGAAATCCATGTTTGATTGCATTCTCTACAAACGGCTGAATAATTAACGGCGGCACCAGGACAAACTCCGTATCAATATCATCACTTATATCAATTTTATAATCAAAAGCATCTTTTTTCCTAAGGTGTTCCATATCAATATACAGTTTGAGGGTATCTATTTCCTCATTTAAAGGAACAAGGTTGTGGCGGCTGTTTTCGAGGATATTTCGCAAAAGGGTTCCAAACTTGGAAAGGAATTTCATGGCCATGAAATCATTTTTAGCCGAGATAAAACCCTGCACCGAATTTAATGTATTGTAAATAAAATGGGGGTTCATTTGCGAACGTAATAAGCGTTGCTCTGTTTCAATACTCTTGGTTAACAACTTCTCACTTTTTCTTTTTTGACGATACCATATAATAAGAATAATCAAAACAGACGAAACGAGGATTATTATGGAAGCAATGGCATAATAAAGTTTTACTATTTTTTGTTTGTTCAATGCTGCATCGGTTTTCAATTTATCGCGCTGCAACAGTGCTATTTGCTTTTCTTTCTTTTCGGTTTCGTACTTTGCGTTGACTTCGGAAATTTTGGAAATCATTTCACTGTTGAGTAACGAATCGTTTAAGTGAATATATTTCGACTGATACTCAAAAGCCTTTTTATAGGAACCTGTTTTTGCATAATATTCCGATAGCAATTGATAACTATTGGCAAGCGGTTTTCGCGCTCCTGTTTTTAATGCCAGTCTTATTGCCTCCCGAAGTACACTGTCGGCCTTGTTTAACTTATTTAATTTAATGTAAATGGAAGCAAGGCTATTAAGCAAAAGTAATTGTGTGCGGGCATCCAATATTGTAAAATTGGATTCCATAACATTATAAAAATCTAATGCTTCTTTGTATTTATTCTCCAGTATTAACAGCTCAAAAATATTGTACTCGGTTTCGGCAATAACAAACTTATCTTTAAACTTTTTCTTAATTTCCAACGATTTCTCGTAATATTTCCTTGCTTTTTCAAATTCGCGTTTATTGCTGTAAATCAAACCAATATTGTTCAACGCATTAGCTACTGCCAGCGAGTCGTTGAGCCTGGATTTCAGATTAAGGCTTTTATTATAATATTCCAACGCTTTGTCGGCATTACCCAGCCTGTTGTAAACAATACCCACATTATTTGCAATAAAAGCCAAACGCTGTGTATTGGCCACAGTATCATTTTTATATATGTCCTGCACAATCTTATAGGACATCAGTAAGTTTTCAAGAGCTTTTTCATAATCATCTTTTCCATTATAAACAGTCCCCAATCCGAAATAAGCCCTTGCTATCAACAGGCTGTCATTTATTTTTTTTGCCACCTCAAGGGCTTTTTGTGCATAATGTACAGAATAGTTCAATGTATCGTTCCCCCCATAAGAAGAGGAAAGGTTGTAATATGCATAATACTCTTCCAACGGAAGGTTGTACTTTTTAGCAAGCAAAAGTGCCTTTCCGGCATATTCGATACTTTTACGGGGAGCATCTCTCCACAAATCGGATGCAAGCAGGTTGTATATTTTTGCTTTATGTATTTCGCCTGCCGTATCAAGCACTTGCAGTAAACTGTCGCTATTATATGCAAAGAGGTTAATGGGAACCTTTGCAAAAAGAACAACGGTGATGATTATTAAAACAGTTTTATTCATATCAGATCAAACTGTTTAAAAAAAGGTCTTTTCTGCGGCGCGATATTTCCACGTGTGACCCGTCGCTCATTATTGCTGTACCCCCGTCGCCTTTAATGTATTGTTCTACGAAATCCACATTAATCAAATGCGACTGGTGCACTCGTACAAACCGGTCGTCGCGGAGCATAATTTCAAACTCCTTTAAAGTACGGGTAACCAAAATTTCTTCACCCGATTGCAGAAAAAATTTAGTATAATTACTTTCGGACTGACACCTTATTATATCTTCAATCTTAACAAAACGGTAACCCGAAAGCGTGGGTAATGCAATACGGGCAGGTTTCGAACGATTTTGCAGCAGATTGTTCAACCTGTCGGGCAATTGATTTTTCCGGGGTGAAATATTTTTAAGTTTTTCTACCGAATCGATTAATTGTTGCGGGTCTATGGGTTTCAATATATAATCAATGGCACTAAACTTAATTGCCTTGATGGCGTACTGATCGTATGCCGTTACAAAAATTACGTGAAAATCAATATCTTCAATTCTTTCCAACAGATTAAACCCTGTCCCGTCAGGCATTTGAATATCGAGATAAACCACATCAGGTTTCTTTTTTTTAATAACATCAACCCCTGAAGCAACATCATTTCCTTCGCCAACAACATCTACATTCGAACAATAATTTTTCAGAATGTTTGCAATAGCGGTTCTGCTTTCTGATTCATCATCTATAATGACGGCACGCAACATAATAGCAACAAATAATTTTGTTTGTAAAGATATAAAAAATAAAAAAACCGTAAATCAAAGACAGCAATTTGGGTTTTTATGTCCATAATATCCAGATAAAATCACTACCGGATTTCCCGCAAAACTCTCCGAATTCTATCTCAATCCCTCCGAATTCTAAATGGCACTTGATTTCGGTTCGTAATTACCTGATATTAGCGCTACAATTATTTTTTTATGGGCAACGGGTTAACTACATTCTGGTTTATAACAGCAATTATTATTATTTTTATAATTGCTTTTTTGCTTTATGAAACCCTGAAATACAGATATCTGTATAAAAAAATGAATTACGAAAAAGAGTTGACCGAAAGCGAACTAAAATTAATCCGCAATCAGTTAAACCCTCATTTTATTTTCAATACTTTAAATACCATACAGAGTTATCTTTCGTCAAACGACTCGTTCAAAGCAATGACTCATTTGTCGAAACTGGGAAAATTTATACGCAATATTCTTGAGTATTCGGGTGAACGTTTGATATCCCTTGAAGAAGAACTCGACAATATCAATTTATATCTGGAATTGGAAAAGTTCAGGTTTACACGCCTGTTTAATTTTAAAATAGATTTTGAAAACCGGATAAAACCCGAAACACTGCTTGTTACGCCTTTTACTATATTTCCGTTTGTGGAAAATATTCTGAAAAACGAACTGCTTGTCAGCCAAACACCAGGATTTCTGGAGCTGAATTTTTATATCAGGAATGAAAAACTAATGTGCAATATTACCGTAAAAGACAAACCGGTTGTACGGTCAAAAAAAACAGGAAAGAATACCGGACAATCACTCAACCCCCGCCATTTAAACAAAACAACACTACATTTGTCAAAACAAAATGACAAAATAACAAATTCGAAAAACGCTGTTTCTCTAAAAAAAGAAGCGGAGCCGGCAGATGTTAAAACACTGTTAAGCTTCCCTTTGATATATGCCTAGACACTTATATACCAATATTTTATCTGTTTTTCCCGAGACTTATTCGCTCCTTTTGGTCAAACGAATCATATCTCTATGAATTTAATTATATTTGTGGCTGTATAATTTAGTAAATTTAAAAACAAAGTCATGAAAAAATCTTACTTTTTAATTTTTATCAGTTTGTTGTTTTCGCTGCAAGTAATGGCAGGAAAAAAAACCGTTATTGTCAGTACTTCGCAACCGGATGCAAAAATATTTGTTGACGGTGTACTAATGGGTACGGGCAGGGTTTCGGTTTTGGTTCCGAAAAACAGTTGCGTTACGGTAGAAGCAAAAAAGGTTGGGTACCTTACTTACAAGATTTCTTTCTGTAACAAAAAAACCAGCGCCACACCGCCCAAAACCTATTATATTGAAATGGAAAGGGATGACGCATACGACGCCTCTTTCCAGACAGATATTGCAAATGTTGACATTGAAGTAAAAACAAACGGCAAAAGCGAAGAAGAGGCTTGGAAACTGCTGAGTCAAATCATCCTCAGCTATTTCGATGTTATTGAAGTTACCGACAGAGAAACGGGATACCTGCGCACTGCCTGGGCACTTAAATCGTTTAAACAAAATACCGTCCGTACACGGGTAATTGTAAAACTTGCCCGTTCGCACCCTTTGGAATATAAGGTTAAACTTGTAAGTGAGGCTTCGGGTCATCCCGGTACCAGTGTTAAAAGCGACGAATTGTTTAAAGAATGGGATCGTGTACTAAGAAAATATGAAGGGCTGATTTCGGAAATTCAGTCGAGATTCAAATAAACAAAAGTATCATATAAAAAAACCTGTGCCAAGCTTCCGGCACAGGTTTTTTTGTTATTACCTTATTCAAAGGAAACATTATTGAGAACCTAAATAATCAAGCAATTCCTGAGCTTTCGGGCTAAACCAGCTCTTCTCTTCAACAAGATTTTTTAACAATTCGGCAGCTTTTTTCTTTTTGTTTTGCTTTAAATAGGTTAAAGAAAGATACCATCCGGCCTGCTCTTTGAACAATGAGTTGTCGGACTTAAGTATTTTGTCAAACATCTCTTCGGCACTATCGACCTTACCGGTTTCAAGATACGAAATCCCGAGGTAAAGCATAACGGCAGGATTTTCGTTATTGTTGTTTGCTGAATATTCTTTTAACATGGCAATAGACTTTTCATAATTATGTTTGTTATAATAATACATTGCAACAGAAAACAGACTGTCGGAAGCTGTTGCTGAACGCTCAAGGGTACCGGAGCGGTACGGCTCAAAATACATGGCATATAGTTGCCCGTTGGAATAGTTCCGTTCGGTATGCAAAAAGAGTAGGACAAACAACCCCAGCAACAAAGCCACGGATGCTGCCGCCAGCCATTTATGATTAACAAAGGGGTAAAGTGCCTTGGACAAACTTCGCCTGTTCCGTTTCATCGAATTACGAACGCTTTTCACCTCATCTCTGAAACTTTCGGCGTCAACCGCCATAACCGCACGATTTATTTCGCGGTGAAGTTCCACCTCTTTTTTCAAGGCAACATCTTCTTCCATCATTTTTTCGAAAGACAGCCGCTCTTCATCTTTCATTTCACCGCTTAGATAACGGTCTGTCAGTTCGAAATATTTACGCTCATCTTTCATTTTTTAACCTCTTGTATTCAGGATCATTTACAATCCTCTTTTTCAATTCTTTTTGACATAAATACTTTCTTGTTTTCGTATAATCGGGGCTACTGTGCTGCATAATGCCGGCAATGGCTTTTAACGAAACCTTTTTTAAAAACAGCGTCAATATTTTTTTACAATCATCGCTCAATTGCAAAAAGTGCTTTTTATAAAGCGCGAATTTTTCTTCTGTCAAATCCGTTTCTTCTGTCCCGTCCGTTTGCTCCGGCATATTATTAAAACCGGTTAATTTTCCTTTTTTATAAAGGCGCTGCATCCAAAGGTTCTTGCAAATCGAGTAAAAATAGGTTTTCAGCGCACTGGTAAGTGTAAAATCCTCAAAAACAATCTTTTTGTAAAGAACAACCAGTGCATCCTGAAAAACATCTTCGGCATCTTCGGTACCCCCGTTATTTCTAAGAACAAGACTTTCTATGGAAGAGAACCACGTTTTATATACATGTTCAATAACCCGGTGCTCTTTGTTCCGAAGCCCTTCAATTATTAACTTATCGGTATATAAAATGCGTTTCTTCATCTATTAATCATAAAAACGCAGAAAGGTAATACTTTTTTGGAAATAAATTTTAACTTTTGCGTTTCATTTGCCATGAGCCGATAAATATTGTATATTTAGCCTGTCAATAAAATCATATAATGAGGTTGAGATTTGGCAGAGAAAAGGCATTTTCGGAAACACATCCACACTTTATAAAAGCGGGTTTGATTTTAGCATTATTATTTCTTTTCGGCACGGCACATACACAGGATTTTATCGACTCAACCGATGCATATTATTTTCAGAAAGAAGCAAAATCGGCACTCAAAAACAAAAAAACCGATAGTGCTTTATCCTATTATAAAAAGGCAGCCATGCTTTTTCATTTGACAAACAAACCCGTAAAAGAGGTCGAATGTCTTAATGCCTGTGCAAATATTTTGCAAAAGCAAAAGAAATTCGACGAGGCACTGATGTACCTCGACAAGAGCCAGAATACAGGGTTTAAAATTCACGGAAACAATAGTGAACTGGCAACCACTTTTCACCTGAGGGGTATTATTTTGTACAAAAAGGCGGAATATTACAATGCGGTTTTTAATGAAAAGCAGGCCGCAGAGATTTGGGCAACTGCTGATGGCAACAACGATTACAATGTGGGAAAATGTTATAACAACATCGGGCTTTTTTATAAAAAAACAGGCTCGTACGATTTATCGCTCAAATATTATAATAAGGCATTAAAAATCTGGTCGAACACTATCGACAGCTTTCATCCGGCTTTTGCAAGTTTAAATAACAACATCGGCATTATTTACCAGCTTACGGGTGACTACGACCGGGCGCTTTATTATTGTAACAGAGCTTTGGAGTTAACTTTGGCAAAAAAACCCGTCAATCTTCTTTCGGCAGCACGCAAATACAACAACCTCGGAATTATTTACAATGCTTTGGGGGATACGGCACTTGCATACGAATATTATATGAAGGCTTTGAAAATAAGAAAAGAGCATTATAAAACCCCGAATAAGGAACTGCCCGAGAGCTACAATAATCTGGGTAAACTTTTTGACGACATGGGCAAATCAGGACAAGCGTTAATGTATTATTACAAAGCGGTTTCGGTAAGAAAAAAGATTCACCAGGAGAACCATCCCGATATTGCCCGCTATTATTTTAACATAGGAAGTGTTTATCTTGATTTGAATGATTTTGACAAAGCCGAACTTTACAACTTTAAAGCACTGAAAATATGGAATGAGTTTTACAGGCACAACCACCCGAACATTGCACTTTGTTATCTTAATTTTGGCAAAGCGGAAATGTTAAAAAACAATTATGCCGAAGCGCTGAAAAATATCAACAGGGCAGAAAAAATTATTACCGTAAACGGCAAAACCCAAAACAAACAATTAGGATTACGATTATTGTCAGACAAAGCCAACTTATTCATAGACAAATATTACCGGATGTCTTCCGATACCAACGACCTCATTGAATCACTGCATATTTTCCATAAAATGTCGGCTATGTTTGATGAATTAAGGAAAAATTACAAAGCCAAAAGATCAATGTTGGCACTATCGAAAAACTTTAGCGGAAATTTCAGAAAAGCCTGTGCCGTTTCTTATGAACTGTACAATAAAACAAAGAATAAAAATTATATATGGGAAGCCTTCTATTTTATAGAGAAAAACAAATCAACCGTGCTTACCGAATCTATTCTGCAATCGAAATCCCTGAAATTTTCAATAATTCTGGACGAACTCATAAGTCGTCAGGAACAGATACAAAACGACATATTCGGAATTGAGAAAAAATTGCAACACGAACGTTTCAAAAAAACAATACGGGATAAAAAATTAATTGCAACGCTGGAAAAAGAAAAAAACGAGCTCATTGCCCGGCAAAAAGAACTTGTTGACAGTTTTGAGTATAACTACAACCGTTATTATCAGTTAAAATACAATACCGGAATCATAAAACGCAGTAAAATTCAGGATGCCCTGAACCCCGGACAAAATCTTATTGAATATTTAACCAACGACTCGTCCGTATTTATCATTACCATTACCCGCGATAACATCAATATTCATAATACAGACACCGATTCTTTACCCTGTCTTATTACAACCCTGCAAAATGCCATCAGCAACATGAACATACTCAGAATAAATGAAAAACATATTTCGGATTATGCTGCAACAGCATATAATCTTTACAGAATGCTGATATTACCGGTTGAAAAAGATTTTCAGGGCGATGAACTAATCATTATTCCCGACGGAGAAACCGCATTAATACCCTTTGATATTTTACTGACAAAACGGCTTCCTCAAGGACAAACAAGATTCAAAGAGTTTCCCTACCTTATTAAACGGTACAAAATAAGTTATGGTAATTCCGCGAGTATCCTGTTCGGCATATTAAAAGATTACGAATGTGATGCCGCAAAAACCGTTTTGGCAATAGCCCCTTTTACCGGCAATCAAAATAACGGTTTTCGGGGACAGAATGAGTTGCCGGCATCGTTAAAAGAGCTAAAACAGATTAAAAAAATAACAAAAGGGGAGATTTATTTCGGGGAAAAAGCCACCAGACAATTATTTTTGGACAAAGCACACGATTTTAAAGTGCTACACCTTGCCACACATACCGAGATAAACAGGAAAAACCCCATGGAATCGGCTTTACTTTTTTATAAAACCTGCGATACCTGCAACAGCAAGATCACTATCTCGGAATTATCGAACAACAATTTCCATTCGGAACTGGCAGTACTCAGCGCCTGTAACACGGGGATTGGAGATTATACGGAAGGTGAAGGCATTATGAGCCTTGCCAGAGGATTTTCGTATGCAGGAATTCCGGGAGTAATGCTTAGCTTGTGGAAGGTTAACGACAACTCGTCCGCTCAAATAATGAGCGGGTTTTACCAATACCTTAAAAACGGGGAAACAAAAGCGGATGCTTTACGTATTTCCAAACTTAACTATCTGAAAAACTCGGACAACCTTTTTTCAAACCCCTATTATTGGGGTGGATTTATTTATGCGGGCAAGAACAAACCTTTGAAATTCAACAGCATGAGCCCGACATACTTCATTATTCCGGCTGCACTTATTTTTGTGATCCTGATTCTCTATTTTACACTATTTCGAACGAAACGCTTTTGAGGCTGAGAAAAAATTGTAATGCAGGCTTACCATTCCCCACAACTCGTTGTAATTTCTGCCGGAAGCCTGTTTTTCGCTGTAATCCGATTTACCGGCTTCCAATGATATATCAAAGTTTGAAAAAGGAGAATATTTAAATTCCAGATAAAAACTGCTTCTCAACGATTCGGGGAAAAACAGGGTTTGCATGAAATAAATCCTCCGGGCATTGAAAAAGAAGCCGAATTTCCTTTTGGGCGTATTATATCCCACTTTAAAATAATAGGTATTGTTTTTTGAATATTCGGTGTTCCCGGAAGTAAGAAGCAAAAAATTGTATTGAAGTGCTACATTCAAACCGAAAGTGTAATCCTGCATAAAACTTACGTTAAGCAAGTGATTTAAAATATTTTGGCCCGATTGCCTGTCTTTACGGAAATTATTGGAATAATTTACCATAGTCATTGTACTCGATTTCAGTATTCTGAAATTATAAGACAATCCGAGATTTACATTTCGAACATAGTTTT
>JALVZH010000176.1:9769-30243 GCA_027022105.1 Bacteroidales bacterium
GAACTACCCTATAATCTCTTGGTAATAAATCGTGTTCCCATACTTTAGGAAGACTATCTGGATGCAAAGCGTCCGCAGGATTCGCATCTATTAAATATTTATTTTTACATTTCGAACATTGTTTTTGTAATTTGTTTCGGGGTTATTTTTATTCACGTAGTTCCTTAAATACATATTGACCCCGACGACAATTCCCGGTAATTTATCAGCCGGCTTAAAACTGAAAGAAGCATTTACAATATTATTATAACGTGTAGCCGGGCAAATCCCCGTCAGGTTATCTTTATAATAACGGTAGTAGAGATTTACGAACAGGCGGTTTTTCAAAAAACGCATTCTGTCGGCAAATATGGCGCCAAGCCTGTCGTTTATTAAAAAGGGGTCGCCAAAAGAGTGGTAATCGCTGCCTATACGTCTTGCTTCCACACTAATGTGCTGGTTTTTTGTTTTAAGAAACGATTTTACATACCATGTTAAAAACGGAGTGTGTTCCGTTTCCAGATTAGTGGTTGTATTGATAACAATCAGCTTTCTGAAATCGTAAGGGTCAAAAACGAGATGCATCCGGTAAAAATTATAGAAATCCTCTTTTGTAGCTACACCGTTGCGTATATCTTTTGTCGTCATTGAAGAAGAAAGGCCCATGTCCAGTTTAAATTTCCGGTTTTTGGTCATAAAATCGAATGCCATACCCAGCACTATGTTCTGTGCTGCCGCCCCGCCGTAATTGATGGATGTGGTATCGTCGGTTGCCCGTGCCATGGTGATACGAAACCAGGCATTCCTCTTTTCGGAACCCAACGACAAACGCCCTGCAAAATAGTTTCTTCTGTATGTCCCGCTATCGGTATAATAGCCCTGAATCATTATAACCGAATCGTTTTGGTTTGGGATAACCTGCAGATTTACAGGAGCATATTCGGGATTTTCAAGGCTGTTGTAGTATCTCAGCACACCCTCTATGCTTCTTCTGAGCGTACCGTAAACAGCATCCATTTGCAACCAGTTCAGGCGCAGGTAAGCCGAGGCACCCCTTACCCTTGTATTGTTTAAAACAAGGTGTTGGAACTGAGGATAAACGTCTCCGAGAATTACCCCCGCTCTTTTGGTTTTAAACCCCACCATAAAACGGTTTCGGGCCTGAAGTGACGGGTCTTCAAAATTTGTAAGATGTATCTTTACAGGAATTTCTGTTTTTTGTGTTTTAAACGAACCGGTAAGTCGCAGCACCTGTGTTGAGGGTGGTTCCTGAAGCAATTCGGCACCGGCGCCGGTAACATCGGCAAATTTTGATTTTGTTTCCACATCGAACCGGATTACCGGCTTTGGGGTTTTCTTTCCCTTAATTTCCGTCACGGTTTTCCCCCGCACATAAAAACCCCATTCGGCTCTTAATTGCTTTCCCTTTTTGCTTTTGGCTTCTATTCTTACAATTTTATATCCGGGGGTCAGCGGTTCGAGTTCCAAAAGGCTAATTTTGTTTCCTACTGTTTTAAGAAGTTTTGTTCTTTTATTTAAATCAATGGTCACTTGAACAGAGGCGGGAACAACTTGAACGGAATCGGGAAAACGGTAAAAGATGAGCAGTTGGCCGCTTACAACCGTATCGCCGGGTAAGGGAGACAGAATACCTGCATTATTTTGCGCCAATAAGGAAAAAGAAGAAAACAGAAAAAACAATATGGTATAAATCCGGCGCATCGTATCTTATTTACAGCTATTTATACAATAAAATATTGACCCTGTGTAAAATTTTATCATCATTGTCGTCAGGTTAGCTTTAAACAACTCCATAGTATATTAAGGTTTTTTATCTGCTTCTGATATTTAAGGTAATATAATTTTCTTTGTCGCCGTATTCGGCCAAAATAGCATAGATTCCGGGTTTCTTTCCTGCAACAAACAGGTTTCCCTCTTTAATTTCGCCGCCAGCGGAAGGAATTACCGACATTTTGCAATTTAACGGCACTTTATTTCCACGCGTATCAAATCCGGTAATTGCTATCCGTATGGTATCGCCCGGAGCAAGAGTTACATCGCCGGGTTCCATTTCAAAATAGCTTACCTCAACCTTTTCAGCGGTTTGCGTATCCGGATTATAAACAAACCATAGCATCCGGCTGGCATTCTCCCTGTTACCCGTAGTCGAACTAAAACCCGTTCTTATCTGCCAGGCATAGGTTTTTCCCTGCTCAAGTGCTCGTGCAAAGTTGGGATAAACCAAGCCCGCCTGCGATATTCCGGTTTGCTGATAAACAGGCCTGTTTGTGGCAATATCATCTTCCGATTGCTGCCCCTCATGAACTTCAAACAAGTAAAAATCATATGTTTTGGCATTACCATACCACTGAAAATAGGGATTTGGCGAAACAACAATATCGGGCTCCGTGTTAAGCTCCGTTCCGGGCGAAACAAGTTCTGTTGTCGTTTGCGATTCGGGTATATAAAAGGTTGTTTCGGTTTGCGACAGTTCATTGCCCTCTTTATCGTACACCATTATGGCACACTGATAACCACCCGGGGGCAGGGTGCCGCCGGGAGAAATCGATTCAATAAGTTCGTCGGAGGCTTCAGTTAAATCATAATTGTCAAACTCTTTGTTATTAAAGGAAGTGACGGGCCCCGTTACATCGATATCCTTTTCCGCACTTGCCAACAAACCATAAGTTTCGTGCTTTAACACCGCTTTTATCTTCAAAAAATCCCTCCCCGCCGTAAATAAGGTAACATTAAACAAAAGGGGAAGATTACGTAAATTCGACAAATCATAATCGGTAAGATAAACACTCTGAACAGGAAAAACCGTAATGGTTGCTTCCGGACGATCCTGCATTTTGATAACCTCCAATGTCCCGTAATAACTTATCTCACTTGTAAACAACTCAAATGTACATTCCCCCTCTTCCACATCCTGCCCAACCGTGATACTTGCAGTAACCAATTCCGGATTATTAACCAAAACACTGTTCACTTTAATGTTGCATTCATGAAACAGCAACTTTGTAACACCTTGTATAAAATTTGTATTTTCACCCTGTATAATCAGATGTGTAGTCTCTCCCGGAAAAGCTGCGGAGGGATTTACCGATATAATTTCACCCTGGGAATAAAGATTCCCGTGTATAGCAAAAACAAGCAAGACGGTAATGGCTCCATACCATAAATAAAAATTTTTTATCATTTTCTTTTTCATTGAAGCATTCATTAAACCATAGTTTTTGAGTCCGACAATTTACTAAATATATTTATAATAACGAACTTGTTAAAAAATTTATTGATTTTAATTAAAAAATAAAATTAACTCCGAAATTCAACTGGTAAACATTTGTATGTTCCGGCTTAAACAGCCCGAAAATATTATTGGTTGAAAAGTAAAACTGCAGCGGCTCTGCATTGATTATTGCCGTTAATCCCAGATTATGCGCTTTAAAGTTGAACGTATTGTAATTTATCCCTAAAACCAAAACATCCCCAAACCGCCTGTTGTAGTTAACGGATACCGAGGAAGCCGTTTGTCCGTTATATACTTCGCCGTAGTAAAGCAATCCTACTTTATTATTTCTCAAAAACGAGTAAGAGCCGGTAAACAGCAACTTCGAAATAGTTGGTGTTCCGTAAGATTCGTTTGTTTTCTGCATATTGAAATCATCCGACAGGTCATCCATAATTTGCACGGAAAGGTCTTCCGGATTATCGGCAACACTATTCAAATTAAGCGTCACACCTTCAAAATATGCCGAATCAACATTTATTTGGTAATTTTCGGGATGATTGTTCCAGAATATTTTACCGACATCAAGGAGTGAAGCTGAAAACACCAGGTTCTTCAGAGGTTTGTAAGTAATCCCCAAATCGAAGGCATAACCAAGATTTTGAGAAAATTGGAACCAACCGTACGGATTTATTGTATTTACAAATCCGCCTTTCAGATCAGTACCGACGGAAGCATTCATTTTAATATCTGCCGAACCGGTATGCGCATAGGTAGCACTGTCGATACTCAAAATGAAGTCGGCATGTTCCACTTGCAGGTTCACATCTCCGGTTAAAAATTTTAATGTAATTCCGGCATTGAATTTAGTGCCGATTTCCCTCGAATAACTAAAATAATATTCCTGATAAAGTGAAGTTTGAATGGTATTTTTTGAGAAATCGGTAGTTTTTCCCGAGAATTGCGCATTCCCTGAAACCAACAGTGCAATGAAGTTTTTGGAAAGACTACCAAAAACCGAGGTTTTAAAATCAATCCCAAATGCAAATGTGTTCTTTTTTCTTTTAATTCCTAAATAAACGAGACTAACCGATGAGTTTTGAATAAAAAGATTTTGATCATCCAGCGTTTTCAATAATCTGCCCGGATCAAAATAGAGCGAATCATCACGATAAACAATGTAATCATCATATTTGAAACCGCTTATAAATTCGGTATTTACATTGTTTAAAACAGGTACTCCGATGAAATATCCGTCTTCATTAAGTGTAGCCGCCGGATTTAGATGAATCTTTTGCGGAATATTATCTACAAACAGAAGCCCGTGGCTCAATTGCGAAAAGGCAACAGCTGACATTAGCATCAAGGAAAACACAATGCTAATTCTGATGTAAGTTATCGTTATTTTGTTTTTCATGGTTCAGGTTTTAACGGTTAATTTGAAAATTAAAAAAGAACGGAGGCGGGGAGGTTTCCTCCCCGCACTCCCGAACACCAAAACCTCCTACCTAAGAATAAACTTACCTCTGTCAATCAGCGTGTTGTTCTCTGCTTTAAGCACATAAACATACATTCCGTTTGTGAGATTTCCCCGGTTTAGTGTAACAATGTGTTGTCCGTTAACCTTCATCTCTTTAACAAGACGTCCGGTCATATCATATACTTCAAAAATTGAATTACCATCCCCGTAATCAGGCAAATATACGGTTGCGTTTTGCGAAAACGGGTTGGGAGCAATACGTACCTTACTGGGATTCCATGAACCTTTGTCTTCGTTTTCCTCAATTCCGTCAGGCTCGGCAACCCGTGTTACAACGGTGTTTGTCAGTACGGCCGGTTCGTAGTCGAAATAGATATCGGCACGGTTGCAAATCGAATCTCCAATTTGAAGATCGCCCACCGGTTTGATACGGTATTTTACATATCCATGACTGGCCGGTTCGTTGGTTGTACTGTCGGGCAGCAAAATATTATTAAAGGTGAATTTGAGTACTCTGCCATCGATGGAAGCTTTATACTTATGGCTTGCGCCTATCATCTCAAATGTCGATACATCTAAGTTCTCGTCCAGTGTATCAATTACAACCGCATTGAAACAGGTGTCGTTACCGGTATTCTGGAACCGGATGGTGTAATCCAACGGTTGACGGTCCGCTACCATCTGCGGGGTGTAAGGAATACTGTCGTTAGGCGTTACGTAGATTTCGTTGGGGTCGTGGGGGAAATTGATTATGATGCACCACCAATTCCACCAGCATACAGGCCAGTAATAGTAATCACAGTGCAATACTGAATCGACAGTATATCCTGTTGTATCACCTGTTTCAGGGTCGGTTACAGGAACGGTGTCACACTGAGTTGTTGTTTGTCCTGTATTAGGATCCGTAACTTCATAGCAGTCATCAACATAATAGCAATCAATATACCACAAAACAGGCCGGCATACCCACCATCCGAAGCAAACAGCAATCCAGGCATCTGTATTTTTTAAGTTGGATGAGTCGCCTGACAATACCGTATCTACCTGCTGATGAATCTCAATAACACGCTCTTCGAAAGGTTGCAAATCATAAACATTCCAGAAAACAGAATCTTCCGTCATTTCATCTTCCGGCGGATTGCTATACAAATAAATCAAATCATCCTGCAAAGGATAAGAAACCGAAGTGGTATCCAAAGGAACAGTTCCCGTATTTCTGAAAGACAGGTAGGAGATAAATTCCTGACCTTTTCGTGCCGACGGAACGCTTAATACGCTCACTTCGAGATGAGCGGTATCAACCGCAGAAAGCAAAGCAATGTTGTTCCCGCTGCTTACTTCACCGGTACCGGCAAAATTAACATTTATACTTTCGGGATTTGCCGTAAAGAAATCCGAAGGTTGCGGAACTACGGTAAAATTACCTGTAGGAAGCAATATTTCAAAATTGCCGTCTTCGCCACTCAGATAATAGTCGTCACCAACCTGAAGAACAACATCCGAAACACCGATATCGTCATCATCCATATGACCGTTGTTATTTTGATCATAATAAACTCTCCCCGAAAAAACATTCATTTCCTGTGAGATACGGGCCATAAAAATATCGTATCCTCCCTGGTTGGTAAGCGCAATATTGTTAAACGAAACATCTGCATCGGACTGACCGAAAACATAAACGTCGTCACCATCTAAGCAAACGGCAGTGCCGGCATCGTCTGCATCGCCAGTTGCCGTTTTAACCCATTGCATCATTTGATACTGATTAAATTTTACAACGAACATATCCGAAGTGCCTTCAATCCCCGAATTTTCCTCTGCTGCAAAATCAGACACATACAATGTCTCGCTTTTAAAGCTACCGGTGATATAAAAATCATTATTTGAATCACTTACAAGACCGGCAACAGCATCGTCAGCCAAGCCTCCGACCTTTATTAATCCGAAATAATTCCCGTTGTTACTAAATGTCAGAACAAAGCCATCATAGGTGCCTGATCCCGGATTATAGTTAACGATTGTATGTCCGGCGGTTAATAAATTACTACTATTAAAAGAACCCGTTATGTAGATTCTGCCTATATCATTGTTTAAGGCAATTGTAACAGGATCATCATTTAACCCTCCGGAAAGATGTTGTGACCATTTTACCGTTCCATCCGGATTGTAAACGGCAACAAATCCGTCGTCAAAATAATTATTTGCATTTACAAGGTAATCATTCCCGAACGCAATTCCTGTACCTTTGAAAGTCCCCACAGTAACAACATCTCCGTTGGCATTAACAGCAATATCTCTGTATCTGTCAATATTATCACTACCGTTAACAACTCCGTAAATTACATTACCATTTGCATCAAATTTAACGAGATAAATATCCGAGGTATTGGTAGAAGCATCACTGTTTAAATATGAAATTCCTCCGATATTTAACGTGTCGCTGTAAAACCAGCCTGCTACATAAACCGAGTTCCCCGAAGGAGACACACTGACACACCTGCCCTTGTCGTGTCTGTTTCCACCGAAATTTTGTGCCCACTGAACGCTTCCGTTACCATTAAACTTTACAACAAAAGGATCATATTGGCCGGCATGTGTATTGTTTAATGTTACACTTCCGAAACTAATGTTTTGACTAAGAAAAGAGCCGGTAAGGTAGCAATTACCACTCTGATCAACATCAATATCCATGGCAACATAAATGTCACCATAGGCATCGGCATCATCATCAGGGGTAAAGGCCCACAACACATTCCAGTCGGCATCGTATTTAACAAGGTATAAATCGGGAAGAAAATCCGTTCCGTTGGCATTGGTTAATGTTTCGTTTCCGAATTGAATAACAGGTCCGCTAAAATAGCCGCATAAATAATGGTTGCCGCTATTGTCGGTTTTTTGAGCCATTACAACGTCGTCGCCGCTGCTGCCTGTGCCCTGTGCCCAATCGAAGCCCTGGGCGTTTAAGCTGTTTATCGCCATCACTGCCATGACAACAATAAGAGTAAAGATTCTTGTTTTCATTGTTTTAGTATTTAAGGTTTGAAAATTGAAATGTCTTCTTATTTTTGAATTTTAACTCCAAGGTGGAATTGCAAATTATTATCGGTAAAAATCTTAACCTGATCCTGCCCGGGGGTGTTCAAGCTTGCTTTCACAATTACCTTTGCCCCTGAATATTTTAATTCTTCCATACGTCCGGCACTAACTTTTTCGGTAAATACATTCATCGACGGAGCAATGACTTTTCCTGTTTCAGGATTAAAATCAGCATGTGTAATTACGTTCCCCTGTTGAAATACAGAATCGATAATATTGTATTCCCTGTTCAGAAAATATACCTGAATGCCAAGATCTACCGGAAAAGAATTTTCAAAGGTTGTTTTAAACTCAACGCTGTTAAAATTATCAATATTCTCAAAATTGATATCAAACGTATCTTCCAAAATCAGATTATCGGCACTACCGTAAAGCGGTAATTTTAATTCAGTAAAGAGCGAAATTCGGCTGCTGTCATCTATGATGTTATTAGTTATTCTCCCCGACGGATTTACCATGCCACTGACTGAAAAAATTATCTGATCGGGAATCCGGTCAAGTACCTCTTTAATATTACTGTTTGTTGCATTTAATACAAATCCTGTTACAGCCGTCCCATACTCGGAGGCCGGTGTATTTATGTCCCAATCTTCGGGCAGACCTTCTCCCGAAATCAGAATTGAATCGTTTTGAGCTTTATTGTAAAGTGCTTTAACCGAATTAAATGTAATACGGGCCGGAGCAACAGTACTGTTTTTCGCAATAACATGTACCGTAGGATCGGCAAAATGGAGAGAACCGTTGATTTGCTTCTGAAACAGGTCCAAATCGAGCGTATCCGTATATATGGGAAATTCGAATTGACCGACATATCCTGTAACCTTTTTAATAACGATACCGGTCATTTGTAAATCGAAATAAAATGTATAGGGCGAGTTATCGGGTTCGTTATTACTAATAGCATATACCTCGGCAGATATTCTCATCAAATTGAAGTTGTCGCCCTGATGTACAAGGTGAACCTCATAACCGCTCAAGTTTATATCCAACGATAAAGTATTTGAAGAAGAATATTGATAAAACAGGGTATCTCTGTAAGGTTGATTGTTTTTTAATGCATCGGGAATTGTTAACACAACCATTGCATCCCTGTTAATGTCCGAGGAAAAATCAAGATGAAGATTACATGAATGAAAAGAGATTGAATTTATTCTTTGTCCGGAAAGCAACTCTATTTGAAAGTTATGAGCAAAAGGAATATATACCGTATCTCCCGGGGGGACAAACTCGGGCAATTCAATCATAAAATCAAACGAATCATGAATATCCTCAACATTAAGCGTTTCCAAAACGGGAGGAGAGGAGGTTTCACCCTGAAACACAAAAGAAACCAGACCGGTTTCATCATTTGACAAATTCAAAGAATCGGAAACAATATCGGATACAAACAACTCGCCGTGAGCCAAAGGAATACACCATTCGGCACCAGACTGTTCCGATGCAAGCTTTCCAAAATCAAAAGAGTCTTTCCTGCATCCTGTCAGCCCTAAAAAAATCAGTGAAACAAATATCAGAAACAAAAAATAAAGAAGTAAAATAAAAGCCCTGTTTAACCTGCGTTTTGTCCTGTATTTTTTCTCAAAACTTTTCTCTGTTTTCATGATCTTTTGTTTTGCGTTTCATTTATTAATCACAAAAAAGAGAAAAGGTGATACTCAGAAACGAATTATCAATACTAACATGTTGATAGTAAGCAAATAATATTTATTTTCAAATAAGGCTGATTCCTGCCTTGACACACAAATTAACGTAAAGATATAATTATTAATACGCAAATTATGGTCCCGTCAGGCACAAAATATTATTTGATATAGTCTTTTTCACATTAAAACAAAAATTAACCTCAATTAAATAAATTAACCTCATCTTTCGGTTTTGAATAAAAACAAAACATACCTTTGTCCATAGAAAAAAATTAATCCGTTATCCCAATGAAAAGAACAGCATTAACAATAACCATTCTTCTGCTGTTTACCGGTCATATTTTCTCCCAATCCATACCGGGACTTACATTCGGAGGAGATAAAAACGACTACGGTTTAACCATTTGCAAAGCCCATGGCGGAGGATACGTTTTGGCCGGCAGTACCAGAAGTTACGGCTCGGGCAGCAATGATTTTTACTTGCTGATTCTTGATACGGGAGGGAGTGTTTTGCATGAAAAGGTATATGGCTGGGAACACCACGACATATTCAGAAAAGTTATCCCCGTTGACAACGGATACATGCTTGTGGGAGATGCCTGGGACTGGGGGCCGGGAGGTTTGGATATATACACTCTGAATGTGGATTATTCGGGAAATTCATTAAAAGGCAACTTATACGGAACATCCACCCGTGAAAACGGTTTTGACATTTTGCCTGCCGATGATAACGGCTATTTGATACTGGGGCATTCACGACTCAAAAATCCCAAAGGGGATGTTTATTTAATAAAAACCGACCACGACGGAACTCAACTTTGGGAGCAATCGTATTGGGATGAAGGAAACGATTACGGCTTTCAGATTATCAAAAGCAATCAAAACGACGGATATTTGATTGTCGGTTCGAAAAACGGCTTTTTCGATGATGTTCATGCTGATTTCCAGACCCACGATGCCGATATCTTATTGATTAAGATTGATAAAGACGGGAATCAGATCTGGAAAAAAACCTTTGGCAGCGACGAGCATGATTTCGGTTACAGCCTGAGCAGCGCACCCGGTGGTGGTTATTATCTGCTGGGGTCAAGCCAGTCGGGAGGAAACGGCAGTTTCGATATGGCGCTTATCCATACCGATGATGACGGCAATGAACTTTGGACAAAATATTTCGGGGGGGCTTCATATGAATACGGAAAATCGCTGGCGGTTACCGATTCGGGATATATTTATCTGCTCGGCAGCACCAAAAGCTTTGGAACGGAGGGCTCGGTAGATATTTACCTTGTTAAAACAGATAGTGAAGGAAATGAGATATGGAGCACATCGGCGGGAACTGAAAATGACGATTTCGGAGAGCAGATAATTGCACTTTCAAACGGCGGATGTGCTGTGGCCGGCACCACAGGCAACCGGTTTCAAAATGGAAATGATCTCTATTTTTTACGGTTTACAGCCTCAGGAGTTATTGATATTTTTGAGAATATTTCCCCACCTGAAAACAAAGAAAAGGCGTTGATTTATCCCAATCCCATGAGCTACACGGGCAACGTTGTTTTACCGGGTGATGAAAACCAAATCAACATTTTCAGATTAACCAATACGGCAGGTGCAATTGTTCTCGAACAAAAATTACAAGGAAATAAAGCCGTTATAACAAAAGGTACATTAAGTTCCGGAATCTATTTCTATCAAATTATTCAGGATAGCACCGGAAAAGTTTTATTTAGCGGAAAACTTATTATACGGTAAAAGCCGAAAATTTAAAAGCAACAAAGTATCATTTGCAAAAAGGGAATCATCTGTTTTGCACACTCAGCAACGAATCCAGATTATGAAAGCGGTAAGTCAGTTGCTGTTTAACGGTATCCACTGTAATAATCATTACATTATCTTCGGGCCCGTTATGATACAATCCGCAACCGAGAAAGTGAATGCTGTCGTACGAATACCTGTCGAATTTATGCGGCCCCGCTCCCATATCGCCAATAACACAAATCACCTCAATTCCTCTGTTCTTAACATCAATCAGTTTGGGATAAATGGTTTTTCTGAACGGTGTATCCACCGAGTCGCAATTGGCATTCCAATATCTCAAATCGCTTTGGGCGTAAGTTCCGGGAGGAGGCAGGTTGGGAATTCCGTACCAAAGCCCGTGATGCATAATTAATATCAGATATTTTGATTTTTGAATGGTATCGCAAACATTGCTTATCATGTTGTACTGGTCGTTAAGCATTTCGCAGTTTATTGGTAAAATATTTGTATTCATCACAATACGGGTTATTCCGTAGCTGTAATAGGCATACCAGGTGTTTCTCCCGGTAAAATCCACGTACCATTCCCAGTTCCCGTTTCGGGCATCATGGTTTCCAAGCGACCAGTGCGTTTCGGGATTTCCAAGATGAAACAATGAATCGATATATTGTACCGTGGAATAATTAAGCAGCGCCTCGGAGCACACATCACCTCCCAGCCAGATACCGGCATAGGGTGTTTTATCAAGTTGTTCCAAACGGTAATCAACCTTGTTGCCTACGGTATTTATCTGATAGCAATGGCCCGAATACAGGAATTTGATTTCATTTTGCGAAAATGTTACTTTTGTTACGGCAACAAAAAACAGAAGCAGCAAACCGTTAACGGTTATCCTGAATAACTTTCTCATAATACTGCAAAGATAACGAAAGAGTTATACCCCGTTTTTAAATCCGTAAAAAAATGCCCGTACCGGAACCACGGTACAGGCATTTTTTCAGAATTTTTCAAATTTATCGATAAGCCCGGCTATCGTGCGTATTTAAAACTTTTACCAAGATAAACAGCGTCATCGCCGAGCATCTCTTCAATGCGCATCAACTGGTTGTACTTTGCAATACGGTCGGTACGGCTGGCCGACCCGGTTTTTATCTGTCCGGTGTTCATGGCCACTGCAAAATCGGCAATGGTCGTATCTTCGGTTTCGCCCGAGCGGTGGCTTACAACGGTGGTGTATCCGTTGGTTTGGGCCAGTCGTACACAGTCAATTGTTTCGGTAAGTGTACCTATCTGGTTCAGTTTGATAAGTATGGAATTGGCAATGCCAAGGTCGAGGCCTTTTTGAAGGCGTTCCATATTGGTAACAAAGATGTCATCGCCCACCAGTTGGATTTTACCGTTCAGTTTTTCGGTCATTATTTTCCATCCGTCCCAATCGTCTTCGGCCATACCGTCTTCGATGGAGATAATGGGATATTTTTTCACCCAGCCATCCCAGTAATCTACCATTTCGGCGGGGGTCAGTTTATCGCCGGTTGACCATTTAAGGTGATATACATTTTCTTCGGGGAGATAAAATTCGGAAGCCGCCGGATCAAGTGCAATATAAATATCTTCACCTGGTTTGTATCCCGCTTTTTCAATAGCCTGAAGGATAAAAGTAATTGCCTCTTCATTTGATTTCAGGTTAGGTGCAAAACCGCCTTCGTCACCTACGTTGGTAGAGTGGCCGGCAGCTTTCAGTACTGCTTTCAGATTATGGAATACTTCCGAACCCATACGAATGGCTTCATGGAAATTCTCAGCACCCACAGGCATAATCAGATATTCCTGAAAATCAACACTGTTATCGGCATGCGAACCGCCGTTGAGGATATTCATTAGCGGAATGGGCAAAGTTTTCGCATTGACTCCCCCGATATACCGATACAAAGGTTGATTTGTTTCCTGTGCAGCGGCATGAGCCACAGCCAGTGATACACCCAGCATTGCATTGGCACCGAGTTTCGATTTATTGGGTGTACCGTCAATCTCTATCATCCTTTTGTCTATCTCCACCTGATCGGTAACATAATACCCGTTCAGCTCTTCATCCAAAATTTCATTTACATTTTGAACCGCTTTTAATACGCTCTTTCCCATGAACATTGATTTGTCGCCATCGCGCAGTTCCACTGCCTCATGAACACCGGTAGATGCTCCCGAAGGTACGGCAGCACGGCCTATTATTCCGTTTTCAGTATAAACATCGACTTCTACGGTAGGATTTCCGCGGGAATCGAGAATTTGCCTGCCGTGAATATTTACTATTTGACTCATTGTTTTAGTTTTTAAATGATTAATGTTTTGCAAAGGTAACACATCCTACGGTTATTATCCTTCTCCGTCCTATTTTTTTGATAATTTAAAACATCAATGTTAATCCTTTGTCCTTGCGGCTGTATTTTTCTATCTCATTTTCATAAAATTTTATCTGCTGTTTACAAATAAAGTTTCTGAAAATATTGATGTCGTTCTTTTCTTCGGTTTCATTTAATGCTTTTATATACTCTTTCCTGTCTTCCGTAAATATTTTTATCAAAGGTTCGCCATGATAAAACTGAATATAATTCATTGCCAGTCTTGAAGTTCTTCCATTACCATCCCCAAAAGGGTGAATATTAACCAGATTATAATGTAAATCGGCAGATAATTTGAGTATATCATTGCCTTTAACCGAATCTAACCTTGAATTAACCGTTTCTATTAATTGCTTTAATAAAGGTTCAACTTTTTTAAAATCGGGGAAATATTTTTGTTCAACAAATACCTGTGTCAATCGCAGATCACCTTTAGAAGTATCAAAAGAACCGGAAATAGTGTTTACCGGGCCACCCGTATTTTTCATTACCAGATGTGCAATTTCTTTTAAAAAATCGATGGATAATTTTCTTTTTTTTTCAGCCTCATTTTTAATAAACATAAAAGCTTCAAAATGATCTTTAACCATCAGGTGATCTCTCAGCGGTTTTCCTTTGGCAGTAATATCGTTCTCAAGTAAAATAACCGTATCCTCTTCCGACAGCGAACAACCTTCAATTTTGGTTGAATTATACACAATGGAAATCATTGAGAATTTCTCATAATCAATCACTTGATCTAAATTTAAATCAAGATATTTTTTTCTTAGTTGTTGTAGTTTGTTCCACATAAGGCAAAGATATATCAAATTTCAACTTGATAACAAAACTAAAAGTCCGTTAAGAAACTCCCGTAAAAAGAAAAAGGGCACCGTAATGGCGCCCTTTTCTTTTATCATCAGAAAAACTCTATGCTTTCCCCTCTTCTCCTTCAGTCTTATCTTTCTCTTCTTCCTTTTCCTCTTTTGGAGCTTCCTGATGTTCCTCTTTGGTTTCGGCTTTGGGAGCTTCTTCTTTTTTCTCAGCTTTCGGCTCCTCTTTCTTATCTTCAGCTTTTGCTTCTTCGGCAGCAGGTTGTTCTTTGGGCTCTTCAACTGCCTCTTCGGCTTTTTCTTCAACGGCTGCTTCAACCTTTGTTTCAGCTACCGGTGTGGTTTCTGCTGTCTGAGCGGTTTTCTTTTTACCACCCCTGCGGCGACGTTTCGATTTGGCTTTTTTAGCTTCTTTTTCCGCCAGCAGATGTTCGTTATAATCCACCAGTTCGATGAGTGCCATTTCCGCATTGTCGCCCTGACGTGTTCCCAGTTTTATAATACGGGTATAACCACCGGGACGATCACCGATTTTCTGAGAAATCTCACGAAACAATTCGGTTACGGCAAATTTATCTTGTAAATAGCTAAAAACAACCCGTCTGGAATGTGTGGTATCCTCTTTCGACTTTGTGATAATAGGCTCCACATAACTTCTAAGCGCTTTGGCTTTGGCCAGGGTAGTTGTTATTCTTTTGTGCATAATCAGGGAAACAGCCATATTCGACAACATAGCCCTGCGGTGCGAGGCTGTTCTTCCCAAATGATTAAAACTCTTTTTGTGTCTCATCTTTATTAATCCTTATCTAATTTATATTTCGCTACATTCATCCCAAATTCCAGATTTTTTGAAGCCACCAGTTGTTCCAACTCGGCCAACGATTTCTTACCGAAGTTTCTGAACTTCAACAAATCGTTTTTGTTGTAAGAAACCAACTCTCCAAGTGTTTCAACATCGGCAGCTTTCAAACAGTTCAATGCACGTACCGAGAGGTCCATATCCACGAGCTTCGTTTTGAGCAGTTGACGGACATGCAGGGTATTTTCATCAAACTCATCTGCAACAGATTTTTCTTCAAGGTCGAGTGTTATTTTCTCGTCGGAGAACAGCATCAAATGATGAATCAATATTTTTGCCGCCTCTTTAAGTGCTTCTTTGGGGTGGATAGAGCCATCCGTTTCTATTTCAAAAACCAGCTTCTCGTAGTCGGTTTTTTGCTCCACCCTGTAATTTTCAACACTGTATTTTACATTCTTAATGGGTGTGTGAATAGAATCGAGCGCAATAACACCAATTTCCCTGTCGGCTTTTTTATTTTCCTCGGCCGGCACATAACCTCTGCCTTTTTCAATGGTCAGTTCCATACTCAGTTTTACCGAAGGATCCATGTTGCAAATTACCTCTTCGGTATTCAAAACCTGAAAAGACGACAGAAACTTATTCATATCACCGGCTTTGAAAACTTTCTGGTCGCCGATAACGATGTTCACTTTTTCCGAAGTTTCATCCTCGATTAACTGTTTAAAGCGAACTTTTTTAAGGTTCAATACTATTTCGGTTACATCTTCCACTATCCCGTCGATAGCCGAAAACTCATGTACCACACCATCAATCTTCACAGAGGTGATGGCATACCCTTCCAGTGATGAGAGTAATATTCTGCGCAATGCATTGCCGATGGTAATACCGAAACCGGGTTCAAGCGGACGGAACTCAAATACACCTTTGTAATCGGTGGCTTCGATCATGATTACCTTATCGGGCTTTTGAAATGCTAATATCGCCATAGTTATTATTTAGCTTTTATTAAAAATCTGTAAACTTAATTATTACTTGGAGTACAACTCAACGATTAACTGTTCGTTGATATTCTCGGGGATTTCCTCACGGGGAGGATAGTTTAGGAATTTACCCTGTTTTTTCTCTTCATCCCATTCGAGCCACGAGAAAGATTTTCTGTTGGCCAGCGATTCGGTAATAGCCACGAGGCTTTTGGATTTTTCGCGAACACCAACAACATCTCCTTCGCGCAAGGAATAAGATGGAATATTCACTATCTCACCATTTACGGTGATATGCCTGTGCGATACCAGCTGACGGGCAGCAGCACGGGTAGGCGCTATTCCCAAACGGAAAACAACGTTGTCGAGACGTGCTTCAATCAGTTTCAGGAGGTTTTCACCGGTAATACCTTTACGGCGGGTTGCCTTTTTAAATATATTTCTGAACTGACGCTCCTGAATGCCATATGTGTATTTGGCTTTCTGTTTCTCCTGAAGCTGTGTTCCGTATTCCGACTGTTTTTTTCTCTTTTTCATCTGGCCATGCTGTCCCGGAGGATAGTTTTTCTTTTCCAGATATTTATCAGGTCCGTAAATAGGGTCACCGAATTTACGTGCAATTTTAGATTTGGGGCCAATATATCTTGCCATAACTTAAATATTATACTTTAACAATCCAACCATTAACAAATTATACTCTTCTTCTTTTAGGAGGCCTGCAACCATTGTGCGGCAAAGGAGTAACGTCGATAATTTCGGTTACTTCGATACCCGAAGAATGAATGGTACGGATAGCCGATTCGCGACCGGCACCGGGGCCTTTTACATAAACTTTTACCTTGCGCAATCCGGCATCGTAGGCTACCTTGGAGCAATCCTCGGCTGCCATTTGTGCAGCGTAAGGTGTATTCTTCTTAGAACCTTTAAATCCCATTTTTCCCGATGACGACCAGGAAATAACCTGACCGTTATCGTTTGTCAGCGAGATAATAATGTTGTTAAATGTAGCTTTGATATAGGCCCTTCCTACAGGGTCAACTTTAACTACTCTTTTCTTTGTGCTTCTGGTCCTTTTTGCCATAGTTTATTATAATTTTCTTACTATGTTACTTCAATTAATTATTTGGTAGCTTTCTTTTTATTAGCAACGGTTTTCTTACGTCCTTTTCGTGTACGGGCGTTGTTTTTGGTTTTTTGTCCGCGCAACGGCAGTCCGATACGATGACGGATACCGCGATAGGTACCGATGTCCATCAACCTTTTGATGTTCATCTGTACTTCAGAACGCAATTCTCCTTCTACCTTAAACTTTTCACTGATTATTGTACGAATCTTGTTCTGTTCGTCATCATTCCAGTCGTGTACTTTTTTATCCCAGTCCACACCTGCTTCGGTTAAAATCTTTTGCGCAGAACTTCTGCCAATACCATAGATGTATGTGAGGGCTATTTCTCCTCTTTTGTTATCGGGGATGTCAACACCAGCAATTCTTGCCATAATTCAAAATATTTTAATGTTATCCTTGTCTTTGTTTATACTTCGGATTCTTTTTGTTAATAATGTACAATCTACCTTTACGACGGACAATCTTATCGTCGGGTGTTCTTTTCTTAAGAGATGCTCTTATTTTCATTTTTGTAATTATTTATATCTAAATGTTATTCTTCCTTTGGTTAAATCGTAGGGCGACATTTCAAGCTTAACCCTGTCGCCGGGTAAAATTTTAATATAGTGCATTCGCATTTTTCCCGAAATGTGTGCAGTAATGATGTGACCGTTTTCGAGTTCGACGCGAAACATAGCGTTTCCCAACGATTCGATAACCGTTCCATCTTGTTCTATTGACTGTTGTTTTGCCATATTATTTGTTGTTTAAAACTTTTTCAATTTCATCAAAAGAAGAGAGGATATCCGCCTTCCCTTCTCTTACTGCAATATCATGTTCAAAATGCGCTGCCGGTTTACCATCCCTTGTTCTTATTGTCCAGCCGTCTCTTTCCTGATACACATCTTTGGTACCTAACGTAATCATCGGTTCGATGGCCAGACACATTCCCGGTTTCAGTTTCGGGCCGGTGCCTCTTCTTCCGAAGTTAGGTACTTCCGGTTCTTCGTGCAGGTTTCGGCCGACGCCATGACCTACCAAATCGCGTACCACTCCGTACCCGAATCCTTCCACATATGTCTGAATGGCATAACCTATATCTTTAACCCTTTTTCCTGCCACAGCCTGTTCTATTCCGAGATAAAGAGATTGTTTTGTTCTTTCCAGCAAAAGCAATACCTCTTCGTCCACCTCTCCAACAGGAAATGTATATGCCGAATCGCCATAAAAACCGTTCATGTATGTTCCGCAATCAATGGAAACTATGTCACCGTCTTTAAGTTCAACGTCTCCCGGTATTCCGTGAACCACAGCATCGTTAAGCGATATACAAAGTGTGGCCGGAAAACCGCCGTATCCTTTAAACCCCGGAACAGCTCCGTGATCGCGAATAAACTCTTCGGCTACCTTATCAAGCTCAATGGTCTTTACACCGGGCCTGATATGTCTGGCTACTTCGGCAAGGGTTTTTCCAACAAGTAAAGAACTCTGTCGCTGAATTTCAATTTCTTCGTCCGTTTTTATTGGTATCACGGCGATAAAATTACATTCCGCTAAATGTGCCTGTACGGCCTTTAATACGTCCCGACTTGGTCAGTCCGTCATAATGTCGCATCAACAGGTAGCTTTCTATCTGTTGCAGGGTATCCAACACAACACCCACCAGAATCAACAGAGATGTACCTCCGTAAAAACTTGCAAAACTACTGTTAACGCCGATTAACCGGGCAAACATGGGAAGAATGGCTATAATTCCCAAAAATATTGATCCCGGCAGTGTTATTCTTGATAAAATATTATCGAGATATTCTGCGGTTTTACGTCCGGGTTTTACTCCGGGAATAAAACCGCCGTTTTTCTTCAAATCGTCTGCCATCTGATTGGGGTTGATGGTAATAGCAGTATAAAAGTAAGTAAAAGCAATAATCAGAAGGAAGAAAGTGAGGTTGTACCAAACGCCGTTGTAATTGGTAAATGCAGCAGCAAAACCGCTCAAACTGTCGCTGTTGGCAAAACCCACAAGTGTGATGGGTAAAAACATAATGGCCTGAGCAAAGATAATGGGCATTACACCGGCGGCATTAACCTTTAAAGGCAGGTATTGACGAACGCCGCCGTACTGTTTGTTACCCACAATTCTTTTGGCATATTGCACCGGAACTTTCCGGGTACCCTGAACAAGCAGTATTGTAAGTAAAATAACAAATACAAGCACTACCAGTTCGAGGAGGAAATAAACCAGACCACCGTTGGTTTCAACGATACGTGATACAAATTCCTGGAACAATGCACGCGGCAAACGGGCAATAATACCAATCATAATAATCAGTGAGATTCCGTTTCCGACACCTTTATCGGTAATTTTTTCGCCGAGCCACATTACAAACAGAGTACCTGCAATAAGAATTATGGTTGACGAAACCCAGAAAAACACCGGAGGCTGAGTAACTGCGGGGTTAAACGGGGTGATGGCTTCTGCAGGCAATTGCGAAACAATGTTTGCAATATATGCAGGAGCCTGCAAAGCTACGATAACCACAGTAAGATAACGGGTAATCTGGTTGATCTTTCTTCTTCCGCTTTCGCCTTCACGCTGTAAACGCTGGAAGTAGGGAATAGCCATTCCCAACAGCTGAATTACGATAGATGCCGAAATGTAGGGCATAATACCGAGTGCAAAGATGGAAGCATTGGAAAAAGCACCGCCGGAGAACATATTCAGCAGCCCCATCAATCCCGAACTTCCCTGAGCCTGTAAGTTGGCCAGTTGGTTGGGGTCAACACCGGGCAATACGATATACGAACCGAGGCGGTAAATCAAAATGATTCCCAGAGTGTAGAGAATACGATTCTTTAACTCCTCTATTTTAAAAATATTCCTTATGGTTTCGATAAACTTTTTCATCCGATCTTAAATTTTTGTTGCTGTTCCTCCTTGAGCTTCAATGGCCTGCTGTGCAGATTTGGTAAATGCGTGGGCAGTAACATTGATTTTCAATGTTAATTCACCGTCGCCAAGAATTTTTATCAAATCTCTTTTCGAAGCAAGACCGTTTTCCACTAAAACAGCCTGATCGATGGTATCAATATTTTTCGTTTCGGCAAGTTTTTGCAAGGTTCCGATATTAATTCCGCGATACTCTTTACGGTTTATGTTTTTAAAACCGAATTTTGGCACACGGCGGAAG